>CAYGPX010000033.1:0-10705 GCA_964351935.1 uncultured Rickettsiales bacterium
GAACAGCAATATTATGCACATTTTTACTGAGCACGGTCGTCATCTGGCGACGCTGTACTTCAGAAACCCTGCCTTTAGGGTGCATAATAAACAAGCTGACATTACGGCAGTGCTTGCAACCATGAATGGCGGCAGAGCCCGTATCACCCGATGTTGCACCTACAATCACCACTTCCTGTTGGTGACGTGTGAGCACAAAATCAAGCAGCTTGCCTAGTAGCTGTAGCGCAAAATCTTTAAATGCTAAGGTAGGGCCATGAAACAACTCAAGCACATAACGGTTATGCGCCAGTTGCTTTAGCGGAGCAACCGCTTCGTGATGGAATGCCACTTCTGAATAGGTGTTTTCAACCATCGCCCGAAAGTTGTTTTCAGGAATAACACCGTCAACAAACGGAAAGAGCACCTCAAATGCTAGCTCGTGATAGGGCATATTTGCCATTTCTTTAAGCTTCTTAGCACCAAATCTCGGTAGCGTTTCAGGCACATAAAGCCCGCCATCTTCTGCAAGACCGGCAAGCAAAACGCCCTCAAAATCTTTTACTTCTGCTTTGCCGCGCGTGCTGACGTAACGCATGGTGAAACCTCTCTCTTTCTTTACAGATAGCGATTGCTCAAATGTGCCTTATAGATTTCAACATCCAACTCACTGCCGGTGGCGTTTTTGAGTAATTTATGCGTTGGGAAAAGCGACGCCTGACCATGCACATTAGGGCGCAACCAGCTATAAAGTGGGCCAAAATTACCTTTTGCAATCGCTTCAGGAATGGTTTTATCATTCTTTACAGCCGCATCATAAAACTGTGCTGCCATAATGGCACCCAGCGTATAGCTTGGAAAATAGCCAAACGAACCGTCCATCCAATGGATATCCTGCATGCAGCCATCTTTATCATCCTTCACTTTGACGCCAAGGAACTTTTGCATACCCTGCTCCCAAGCATCCGGCAAATCTTCCACTTCCATATCACCATCTACCAAATAGCGCTCAATATAGTAACGCAGTAGAATATGCGCAGGATAGGTTACTTCGTCCGCATCTACGCGAATGAGCGAAGGCTCAACATGCTGCACATGACGTTTCACGTTTTCAACAGTCCACGCCTTGGATTTTTTGCCAAAGGTTTTTTTCATGGCAGGGACGGCAAATTGTAAAAATTCTTCGCTGCCGCACACAAGCTTTTCAATCAACAGCGATTGGCTTTCATGCAAGCCCATGCCGCGTGCTTTACCTACTGGTTGTGAAAGCCATGCTTCCGGCAAACCTGCCTCATACATTGCATGGCCAGTTTCGTGCAGCACTCCCATCAAGCTAGAAAGAAACTCATCGTCATTATAGCGTGTAGTAATACGAATATCGCCACGGCTACCCGTACAGAAAGGATGCAGGCTTTCATCCAACCTTCCCCACGCCGTATCAAACCCGACGGCTTTCATCATTTCTTCGCCAAGCGCTTTTTGCTGCTCTTTAGGGAATGGGCCTTTTAAGGCTTCTTTTGCAGGTTTTGATTTTTGCTTTTCAAGTACTGCCGGAATAAAGTCAGGCAACCATTCTTTTAAATTATCAAACACCGGATCAATCCGCGCTACGCTCATGCCGGGATCATATTGATCAATCAACGCATCATAAGGGCTACATTTAAGTGCTTCACCTTTGGCTTTTGCCACTTCGCGCACCAGCCTTACCACTTCTTTTAGCTTAGGGGTCAGTGCTTTAAAATCATTTTCAGGGCGCGCTTTACGCCACATCATTTCACACTCAGAACCCGCAACTGAAAGTGCTTTCACCAAGGCAGTAGGCACCGCCTTAGCATGGGTATATTCGCGACGCATTTCGTAGAAATTGGCTTTATCCCAACCTTTAAGCTTTCCGGCTTCTTTTCCTGCCTCGTCCACCAATTCACCCACACCTTCATCGGTAAGAATGGCATGATGAAGTGATGTGAGGGTTGCCAGCTGCTCAGCACGCGCTGCAGCGCCCAGTGTTGGCATGTTGGTTGACATATCCCAATGCAATAGTGATTGAGCCTGTTCTAGATCATTGAGTTTCTTAAAGACTTTTTGTAGTGTTTTATACGCTTGCATATTGCATCTTTCCTTATATGTGCTAGCGAGGCTTTGTTCATTTTATGTATTACATGTTGCATACAAAGCACCCTCTAAATTCTGTTATTGATATATGATAAACGCACCTACCGCTTTGGTGCTTTTTCTGCTCTTTCTTTGGCTTTTCACGTAATTTAGAAAAGCGTTAGCAGAGACTATTTTTGATTTTTATATTGTCTACGCAGGAGAACATAAATCACGAGACTTGCAATAGCAAGAACATACCATGTAATGGCATAGCCAAGATGATCGTTTCTTACCACTATTTTGGCCTCGCCTGCAATAATCGATTCAAATGGATTTTTTGAAATTTGCCTGACGTAAGTTGTCGGAAGCTTAAAGCCTGTAAATTCGCTTATAGCTGGTGTATCCAGCCAAAACCACAGATTTTTTTCAGGTTGATTACGGGGTGTAAAATAGCCCGGCGTTTCTTTTGGCATCACAATGCCTTCAATGCTTACAGGCCCCCAAATGATAGAATCTAATCGCAATTGCGGCGCTTTCACATCGGCGGGTGTCCACCCTCTATCCACTAAAATATACCCCCCTTCTGAGCGCTCAAACGGGGTGAGTATATTGTATCCCGGCTTGCCTTTTGGCACACGCGGGCCTGTAAATAAATGCACTTCCTGCTCATGCATAAAACGCCCATTCAGCTTAACACGTTGATAAGGCGTTTGCGGTTTTTTTAGGTTAATTCCTGCAAGCGAAACGGGCGCAGCATTCATGGCCTTTTCAATTTTTGCTGCCAAAGCATTTTTTTGCTGCATACGCGCAACCTGCCACGAACCTAATCCCACCAACAATACGAAGGTGAAAATTGTGAAAATGGTAGGAACTAAAAAGGAACGTTTTTGATGCATTTGGCTTATTTTTTGCTGTTTCTATATCTGTATTGTGCATGAATTAGACATGTTTTAGCAAGCTTTAAAACAAAAACCGTGCCAAGCAGCGTTAATGGAAGCCATAACACCATGTGCAGCCATAAGGGAGGCGCATACGAAAATTCAACCATTATCGCCAGTATAACAACCAATGTTCCAACGATACAGATGGCAATATAGGCAGCACCATCGCCCACATCACTCTGGCTTAAATCATAGCCACAATGCGGACACGCCTCTTTTACCGACAACAAATTACGATAGATTTTTCCTTCGCAACATTCAGGGCAGCGCCCTCTTGCAATAGCAGACCATCGCTTGGATGCGCCACCACTCACAACGCTTTACTGCGCCCAAACATAAACAAAGGCAAACAGGAATAACCACACCACGTCTACAAAATGCCAGTACCATGCCGCAAATTCGAAGCCAAGGTGATGCTTTTCGCTAAAATCTCCACGCACGGCACGACGCCAGCAAACCGCAAGAAAAATCGTACCAATCAACACATGTGCACCATGGAAGCCTGTTGCCATATAGAAATTAGACGAATAGATACCATCTTTAAAACCAAACGCCGCGTGATGATATTCATATGCCTGACAAGCCGTAAAAATCATGCCGAGAATCACGGTAAGCGCAAGACCCCTGATTAAGCCTTTACGGTCATTATTAAGAAGCGCATAATGCGCCCATGTTACAGTTGTGCCTGATAGTAGTAGTATCAGCGTATTAATAAGCGGCAGATCCCACGGATCAAATGTTTGTACGCCTTCTGGTGGGAATGTGGTTGGCACAGCTACACCATCAAACAAATGTGCACCATCAAATCCTAGCACCGGCGCAAGCGCTGCCTTGAAGAAACTCCAGAAAAACGCGAAGAAAAACATCACTTCAGAAAGGATGAAAAGCGCCATACCAATACGTAAGCCATTTTGCACGACCGTGGTATGGATTTTATCACGAACCACTTCTTTAATAATATCACCCCACCAGCGATACATCACAAACAGCACCATCGCCACACCCAGTGGCAACATCACATTACCTGATGGCTTGCCATGCATAAAAAACACTAGGCCCAAAAACATAAAAAACGCCGAAAACGCGCCTACAAGTGGCCAAGGGCTTGGATCAACCAAATGGAAATCATGTTGTTTATTGCTCATAATGTGCCTCTAAAGGTGATATTCAATATACATCGCATATGCTTGCAGACAGCTTTTAAAAGATCTGCACGGTCTTTCTACAAAAAAATAAATCTAAAATCCAGCCAATTATTGCGTTTACTACTCTTTGGCTTTAAAGAACGTGTAAGAAAGTGTAATTGTTTTGACTTCCTTTACGTCTTCATCTTGCTCAATCGCAGGATCAACAAAGAAGGAAATAGGCATTTCCATCCGCTCACCCGGCTGCAATATTTGGTTATCAAAGCAGAAACATTGTATTTTATCAAAATACTTTCCAACCTTATTGGGGGTCACATTATAGACCGCAACTCCCGTGACGGGAACATCACTGGTGTTGGTCGCTTCATAAAACACCAAGGTATCCACTCCGGTTTTCACCTTCACTTTGCGCTGCATTGGCTTAAAATCCCACGGCAGTTGACTGTCAACATCAGCATTAAACAATACCGTCACTTCTTGCAATCCCGCCTGATGCGGCGGCGCCTCAGCCCTACCGGTAGTACCTCCATAGCCTGTTACTTTGCAAAATAAGTTATATAAAGGCACAGACGCATAAGCCAAAGCACCCATACCAATCACTAAAGCAACGAGAACCAATAATGTACGTGTGTTTTTAGAAAGCATGACTAAAGTTTAAATTATGTGTTATGAGCAGAATACGCTGCAACTATTTAGTTATTTTTCAGTATAACGGGGCAGTCTGATTCAGACTGAAGCAGAAAACGCCCAACTTCAGTAGAAATTATGCACCCAAGCTTTGAAACTTAATGACACCCAATACAAAAAATAATGCAACCACCGCCAAGAGCACGGCAAGCAATGTAAAGTTCTTTATCTTCTTGCGACGATGTAGCTCACTATAAGGCATAAGAAACCACCCATTTATCAATTAATAGCAGCGAAAATAGCATAAAGAGATACAGTATGGAATATTTAAACATTCTGCGTGCTTTAGACTCCTCGTAGCCGCGCCATAGTGTAAATGCTAACTGGCAAAACCTAAGCCCAAGCAGTGTGGCACCCACCAAGTATACAACGCCACTCATACCAACCGCTACGGGTAACAAGGTGGTAAAAAACAGAGCGATGCTATAGGTCAGAATATGGTTCTGCGTGACGCGCACACCTGAAGTGACCGGCAGCATTGGCACCTTAGCACGCGTATAATCTTCGTTACAATAAAGTGAAAGCGCCCAGAAATGTGGTGGCGTCCACATAAATATGATACAAAATAACAGTATGCTTTCGAGTGACACTGAACCCGTTACGGCTGCCCAGCCAATCATCGGCGGGAATGCACCTGCAGCACCACCAATCACAATATTTTGTGGTGTAGAGCGTTTAAGCCACATGGTATAAATAAAGACATAAAATAAAATTGCTGCTAGCAACAAACCCGCTGCCACAAGATTTACTGCCACCACCATAATAAATACGCTTGCTGCTGACATCACCACTGCAAATTCAAGTGCATCTTGTGCGGTAACACGACCAGCAGGCACCGAGCGTTTCTTGGTACGGTTCATCACCGCATCAATATCGCGGTCATACCACATATTAATTGCACCTGCTGCACCCGAACCAAGCGCAATACAAAAAATTGCGACACACGCCAAAAATGGATGCATCTCACCCGCACCGGGTGCTAATAACATGCCTATTAACCCTGTAAACACCACCAACGACATCACGCGCGGCTTGAGCAGGCTTACGTAATCTCGCACGCGGGATTCGGTTAGAATTGTTTCTACAGTAGTCATGGCTTGCTTTATCACTCTTTAGTTATCTAGCAAAAAAGCGCGGTTAGGATACCGCGCCTCTTTACTCGTGCACAGCACGTTATCATTTCATATCTTCAAGGCTAAACAGCCTAACTCACTTTACAATGATGCGGTTAGTCTCTGACTGTTAGGCACATTGCAAAATTTAGGAAACTTTGCAGGAGCAATTATCACAAACCCCTACTTCATCACCGGTTGTTTTTCAAACGTATGGAACGGCGCAGGAGATGGAATGGTCCACTCTAACGTATCCGCGCCCTCGCCCCAAGGATTCGCTGCTGCTTTCTTGCCGAAGAAAAGTGCATGAATCACAACAACTACGAAGAAGATAGCACCCGCAAACGAAATGTACGAACCAATACTTGAGATGTAATTCCACCCTTCATACGCATCCGGATAATCAGGAATACGGCGCGGCATTCCCGCCATTCCCAAAAAGTGTTGCGGGAAGAAGGTAACGTTAGCACCAACAAACATCAGCCAAAACTGAACTTTACCCATCCATTCACTATACATACGACCACTCATTTTTGGCAGCCAGTAATAGAACGCAGCAAAGGCAGCAAAAAGCGCACCCAGTGACATTACATAGTGAAAGTGTGCCACCACATAGTAAGTATCGTGGAACACGCGATCAACACCCGCATTCGCCAACACCACACCGGTTACACCACCTACAGTAAACAAGAAGATAAAGCCAACCGAATAGAGCATCGGTGTAGAAAAGGTAATTGAACCGCCCCACATGGTCGCAATCCAACTGAAGATTTTAATACCGGTCGGTACTGCAATAATCATAGTGGCAATGGTGAAGTATGCCAAAGCATTGACATCCAAACCAACGGTAAACATATGGTGTGCCCATACTACAAAACCTAGCACCCCAATGCTCGACATCGCATAGGCCATGCCCAGATAGCCAAATACCGGCTTTTTAGAGAAGGTTGAAATCACCTGTGAAATGATACCAAAACCCGGAATAATGATGATATATACTTCTGGGTGACCAAAGAACCAGAACAAGTGCTGATAAAGCACAGGGTCACCACCACCAGCAGGATCGAAAAATGTTGTGCCGAAGTTACGATCTGTTAACAACATGGTAATCGCACCACCTAGCACAGGAAGTGCTAACACAAGCAAGAATGCTGTTATCAACACTGACCACACAAACAATGGCATTTTGTGAATTGTCATGCCCGGAGCGCGCATATTGAAAATGGTTACAATCATGTTGATAGCACCCAAAATTGACGACGCACCGGCAAGGTGAAGGCTAAAAATAGCCATATCAACAGCCATACCAGGGTGTTTTAATGCATTTGAAAGCGGAGGATAGACCGTCCAGCCCGTACCGGCACCACCATCTACAAACGCTGACGCAAGCAACATAATGAATGCGAAAAACAGCAACCAGAAACTAATGTTGTTCAACCTTGGGAACGCCATATCAGGCGCGCCAATCATAAGCGGCATAAACCAGTTACCAAAACCACCCATAAGTGCTGGCATAATCATGAAAAACACCATGATGAATGCATGCGCGGTAAGCACCACGTTATAGAACTGGTAGCCGTTACTATCTGCCGATAGAATTTGCATTCCCGGTTCAGCAAGCTCCATACGGATAATTACCGAAAACAAACCACCAATTAAGCCGGCCACAACCGACAGTATTAGGTATAACGTACCAATATCTTTGTGGTTGGTAGAAAATAACCAGCGTTTAATGCCTGTTGGATTATGCTCGCCCATAATGTCCTGCCTTACTCTTTTTCTTAAATTATGCTTAAAATTAGTTTACCAGTGCCAAACGCTCAGGCGCATCTAGTGCCCCAAACTTTTGCTTGGCAGACTCTACCCATTTTTCGAAATCTTCTTTCGAGACCGCCTCAATAACAATTGGCATGAACCCATGACCAACACCACAAAGCTCTGAACATTGACCGCGATAGACACCCGGCTTATCAATCTTCACCCACGTTTCGTTTAAGCGACCCGGCACAGCATCTTTTTTCAACGCCAATGCAGGAATTGCAAGCGCATGAATTACATCCGCCGCGGTTAATTGAATACGAATAACGGTATCTACTGGAAGCACAACGCGATTATCAACCTCTAGCAAGCGCACTTGGCCTTTTGATACATCAATTTCATCATCGGGAACCATATAGCTATCAAACGCAATGTCACCATGGTCAGGATATTGATAGCCCCAATACCACTGGTAACCAATCATTTTCACTGTCATTTCAGCTTCAGGCACTACGTCGGCCTTATAGAGCAAGCGCAGTGAAGGAATTGCAATCACTACCAGAATTAAAATAGGCACTGCCGTCCAAATAATCTCAATCAGCGTGTTGTGTGAGGTTTTACTTGGTACTTTATTCACCTTGCGATAATAGCGAACGCATGCATATACCAGTAAAAGTGTGACAAAGACAGATGTCGCCACAATAATCCATAGCAACAAATCATGAAACGCTACCGCTTCATGCATCACCGGAGACGCAGCTTCTTGAAAGCCAAGCTGCCATGGTGTAGGTTGATCTGCGTATGCTACCGTAGCCACTAGTAGCGCACCTAAAAACGAAAAAAATGAACAAATCCGATGCAATGTCTTGCCCTTTTAGTGTATGTTGTCCCAAGCACGAAGCCTAATTAAAGGCATTTTGAGCTGAACATATACTACCCACATACAAAAATGTAAAGAATGAGATAGCAATAAAATGAACGAATCTTTCAAATCCCCCTCCGTCAGCCACCTGTTTTTTGAACAAAACCACTTGGATGAAGCAATAGTGAAGCAGATTGTAAGCAACAGTTTACAAGGGATGGAAGACGGTGAACTGTTTTTGGAGTTTTGTCAATCTGAGGCATTGGTATTTGATGACGGCATTTTAAAAAATGCCAGTTATAATACTGAAAGTGGCTTTGGATTACGTTCAGTGCTGGGCGAAACCACCGGCTATGCGCATTCATCTGAGCTCAGCGAAGAGGCTATGTTGCGCGCAAGTGAAACCGTTAAGGCCGTCAGCCGTGGCTATGAAGGCACAGTAAAGCTTTCAGAATCACCAAAACGCAGCAATCGCAAACTCTATAGCGACATTAACCCGTTGCAAGAGCTTCCGCTAGAGCAAAAAATTGCCCTGCTGCAAACCATTGACCAATATGCTCGTGCAAAAGACCCTCGCGTTAAACAAGTGAGCGCATCACTTTCAGCAGAGTGGCAGGCAGTGCGGATTATCCGCAGTAATGGTGAGCATTTTGATGATATTCGCCCACTGGTACGGATGAATATTTCGGTGGTGATGGAAGAAAACGGACGCATGGAGCGCGGCTCATATGGCACAGGCGGGCGCGAACCTTATAGCATTTTCATCACCCAAGAGCGCTGGCAAAAAGGCGCGGATGAAGCTATTCGCCAAGCACTGGTGAATTTAGCGGCGATTGATGCACCCGCAGGCGAAATGCCCGTAGTGCTAGGCGCTGGCTGGCCGGGAATTTTATTGCACGAAGCCATCGGTCATGGGCTGGAAGGTGATTTTAACCGAAAGAAAACCTCGGCTTTTTCGGGCCTATTGGGTGAACGCGTTGCCGCCAAGGGCGTGACTGTTGTGGATGACGGCACAATCGAAAAACGCCGCGGTTCGCTTTCAATTGACGATGAAGGCACGCCCACCCAATGCACCACACTCATTGAAGACGGCATTTTAAAAGGCTATATGCAAGACCGTATGAATGCACGACTCATGGGCGTCGCCCCAACAGGCAACGGCAGGCGCGAAAACTATGCCTATGCCCCACTGCCGCGCATGACCAACACCTATATGCTAGCAGGAAATCACGATAAGGAAGAAATTATCGCATCCGTGAAAAAAGGCATCTACGCTCCACAATTTGGCGGTGGACAGGTAGATATCACCTCGGGCAAGTTTGTGTTTTCAGCCTCGGAAGCCTATCTGATTGAAAACGGCAAAATTACCACCCCCATCAAAGGGGCAACCCTCATCGGCAATGGGCCTGAAGCCCTCAAGCATGTGAAAATGGTAGGAAACGACCTAGAAATGGATCCCGGCATCGGCACCTGCGGCAAAGCAGGCCAAGGTGTGCCCGTAGGCGTTGGACAACCAACGATGCTATTAGATAAATTGACCGTGGGTGGGGTGGGTTAGATGGCAGCTTACTGAGCGCCTTTTTCATTGCGCCCGCTAGAAAAAAAGCGATTAAAAGACGGACTATTATCCAAAACACTATATAACCACCCCGCAGCCGTTGCTGCGATACTAAAAATAATAATTTCCGGCAACGTATCCTTTAAAAAAGAAATCGGTTGTGCAAAATAGAACGTTATAAAGAAAAAAATAGAAGCCAGCGAAAAGGAAGAGATGATATAAAATGCTTTACCATGTGGACTGCCTTTTATCTTACCTACTATCAAGACGACACCAAAAGGAATTAATAAAAGCAAAAAGGTAGGCCAAAAACCTATAGATAGATTCACAAAAAATTTACCAATCCAGTATGACTTCTCCTTACCCTCAATATAATTTTTTATATTCTCACCTCCCAATGCAATAAAATTAAACATCGCAATCGAACCTGCGTATAAAATTTGATGCTTAACAAGCTGCTTAACAAACATAGTAACCTAATGATTTCATTTATATAAATTAAGCTTTTCTCGGATCCAACGCATCCCTGACCGCTTCACCAATGAAAATGAGCAGCGATAGCATGAGTG
>CAYGPX010000034.1:0-8944 GCA_964351935.1 uncultured Rickettsiales bacterium
CATTCCTGAATGGCTTATCAAGCGCTTTGAAGGAACCGAGAACGATGAGCAAGCTTGCCGCCTTATCGCAGCAGAAATTGCCGCAGAACAATGCGAGAAACTACTGGCAGCAGGGGTAGAAAAATTACATTTTTATACCCTTAATAAAGCCGAGCCAACTGTATCGGTATGTGATAGAATAGGTGTGAGCCGTTAAGCTCATCAGGTTTTTGTTTTTAGATTATCTGCAACCTTTAATCTGTAATCCAAAGCGCTATGTTAATACGCATTTTATTACTACTGCTTCCTTTTATTCTCTATGTCATATGGCTTTGGCGCGCTTCGCATCAGGTCAAAAAAGGTAAACGGGCAAACCATATTCCACGCATTTGGCAACGTAGTGTACTAGGCGTGGTTATCGTCACTACACTGGCGCTCTTTTACTTCACGTATGATTTTACCGTCCATCAGGATGATAGTTTCGAGCCGTTCCGTCCGCAAGAGTTTGTACCGCAGGAAACCAAGCGATGACAGGCCAAGTGCTCTCACAACCATGGATGAAAGAGAAGCATTTAACCCGAGTGATTAAAGCACTGGGTGGCAATGTGCGTTTTATTGGCGGCTGCGTGCGTGATGCAATGCTTGGACGTGAAATTAAAGACGTGGATATGGCCACACCCCTCTTGCCTGAGATAGTGATAAAAAAGTTAGAAAAAGCCAATATAAAAGTGATCCCTACCGGCATTGCCCATGGCACAGTGACTGCGTTGGTGGATTCTATCCCTATTGAAATTACCACTTTGCGAAGTGATCAATCCTGCGATGGCCGCCACGCTGAGGTGAGATTTACCGAATCGTGGGAAGAAGATGCCGCACGGCGCGATTTTACGATTAATGCCATGTCGTGCGCGCCTGATGGCACACTGAACGATTATCAAAATGGCTTTAACGATATCATGCATCGAAAGCTTCGTTTTATTGGAGATGCCGCCTCGCGCTGCCGTGAAGATTATTTGCGAATCTTGCGTTATTTTCGCTTCTTTGCCACACTCGGTATCAGCGATATGGACTACGAAGCGCTCAGTGCCTGCAAGCAGGAAGCAAAAGGTATCGATACACTCTCAGGTGAGCGCATTCAGCATGAAATGCTCCGCCTTTTAAAGGCTGATTCCATCTTTATTGCACTCAAATTGATGCAGCACTCACTGGTGCTCGATCATATTTTACCTGTAAGCGTGAAAAATATAGACGCCATGGCCACCCTCGATGCGATTGAAAAAGCCGTAGCAGGGGAGCGTGATGCCTTGTTACGACTGGCATTTATACTAAAAATATCCGCCGCAACAGCGCAGGATGTGGATACACTCATTGCTCGCTGGAAGCTTTCTAACAAAGATGCGGCATATTTAAAAAAACTAACTCACCCCATTTTCACCTTCTCACTTTCTGCCGATGCGTGGGAGCAGAAACACTCACTTCGGCATCATGGCACTACCTACTACAGCCATGTGCTGTTATTGGACTGGGCAGAGCATTACGAAGGGGGCAATAATAAGCAGTATCTTGAGCTTCTAAAACATGCATATTCTTGGGAAATTCCTACCTTCCCGTTACAAGGAAAGGATTTGCTAGCAAAAGGAATTAAACCAGGCAAAGAGCTAGGAGAACTACTAGCTAAAGCCGAGGCCCACTGGGAAGAAACGCATTATCAACTAGATAAGCACGCCTTGCTTTCATGGCTAGTGAACCAATAGCAAGCCTGTACTAAGGCCATTTCACTTCCGGTGGCATCGACATTAATATCGCTTCAGTATTGCCACCTGTCATCAAACCAAACTTTGTACCACGATCATAAAGCAGATTAAATTCCACATAACGCCCGCGCTTGATAAGCTGCTGCTCGCGCTGCTGCTGTGTCCACGCAGAAAGCATATGACGACGCACTAGCTTTGGATAAATATCTAAAAAGCATTTGCCAACATCTTGGGTAAATGCAAAATCATCTTCCCACTTGCCTGAATCGAGATAATCGTAAAAAATGCCGCCAATGCCGCGTGCTTCGTTGCGGTGCTTTAAGTAAAAATATTCATCACACCATTCTTTATATTTAGGGTAATAATCAGGATTATGTGCATCACATGTTGCCTTCAATACAGCATGAAAATCGCCCTTATCCTGCTCATTTGGTAGCATCGGTGTTAAATCTGCTCCACCACCAAACCATTGCTTGCTGGTGCAGATAAAGCGCGTGTTCATGTGTATTGCCGGCACCAATGGCGAACGCATATGCGCCACCAACGAAATACCGCTTGCCCAAAAAGCCGGATTTTCATCCGCACCGGGAATTTCTTTTGCAAATTGCGGACTAAACGTGCCATGAACAGTCGATATATTCACGCCCACCTTTTCAAACACATTGCCACGCATGAGCGACATCGTACCGCCGCCACCTTCTGGGCGTTTCCATTGCTTGCGCTCAAACACACCGGCATGTGGTTCAAATAACGGCAAGTCACCATGCTCTTTTAAATATTCCTGCTCAATGGCTTCAAACTCTGCACAAATTTTATCTCGCAAATGACCAAACCACTGGCTAGCCTGCTCTTGTTTTTGTTCTACAGAATGTGCTGTTTGTTTTTCGTGCATACTATGTCCTACATGTTCAAATAACCGAGCATTCGCTATAGCTCTACTATGTAAATGGCGTTTTGACAAATATCAAATATACGCTAGAAAAATAATAGCCATAACCTAGGCTTTCGTATATAGCATGGTCAGGTTTTTATAAAGTTTGTTATATATAATCAGTACCGTAAATAAACACACTTTAATAAACAGTTGCAAACTGGGGATGCTCAACTTTGTGAAAAATATCAAGCAACGCCTGAAAAAATCACTGCGCCCAGTTTTACGCCGCTACAGGCACAGCCTTCCGCAAACCCTACCACTCTTTCTGCTTTATTGTCTTCGCCAGCACAAGCTGCACTATGCAATGGTGCTTGCCTTTGGTTTAGTTTGGTCTTTTTACATCTCTTTGATGCCTTACATTACTAAACTTATCATTGATGCGGTTGCTGAAAACAGCAATGATAGCGCAGCGATGGTGACAGCCACTTTAAAACCTACTATTTGGTTTTTATGCCTTTATCTTGCTGTAAACATAGGCTACCGATTGCGCGATTATGTTGTTTCAAAAGCATTGCCTCGCATGCAACGACATACCTATGCCAAGCTCTCCGCTTACCTTAAGCGCCATTCGCATCAATATTTTCTAGAACGCTTGGCCGGTGATTTGGCAAATAAGGTTTCAGATATTGTACGCGGTTTACAAACAATTCTTGAAATGTGCGAAAGCTTCTTTATGCAACTGGCTGCGATTATTATTGCCATTATTACGATGTATTTAATACATCCCTATTTTGCAATGATTCTCGTTACATGGTCTTTGTTGTTTCTAATGCTTACTCTGTCGCTTTCACATCATTCACAACACTATGCCAGGGCCTTTTCACAATCTCGAAGCCTTGTTTCTGGTCGCTTAGTGGATGTAATCCAGAACATTACGAACACCCGTATTTTTGCCCGCAATGAATATGAAGAAGCCTACCTTGAGCAATATCTTGTTGAAGCGGAGAATAAAGATCGCGCTTTGCAGATGTTTATGTTGAAAGCCAGAATTATACAAGCCATCATCACCACAATACTGATTGCATTCATGCTGGTTACGCTCATTTATCTACGCTACCAAGGCAATATTACCGTCGGAGATTTTGCGCTAGTGCTTGGGCTTTCTATGTCTATCTCAGGCATGGTGTGGACACTTGGCACAAATTTGGTACTCTTTGCACGAGAAATTGGCATTTGTGGTCAAGCACTCCAAACCATAAACGTGCCTCACGATATTATAGATTCGCCAGACGCAAAATTACTAAAAGTCAAAAATGCACAAATCGAATTTAAGAATGTTTCTTTCTCCTATAGCAAAGAAAATTTCCTGTCTCATAAGTTAAACCTTACTATCAACCCAAAGCAAACAGTAGGTTTGGTAGGGTGCTCCGGTGGAGGGAAAACAAGTTTTATCAATCTTATTTTACGTTTATTCAGCCTGAAATCTGGCAAAATTATGATTGATAAACAAGATATTTCAAGCGTGACTCGCAGCTCCTTGCGGCAACATATTTCTTATATTCCACAAGACCCTAGCCTGTTCCATCGCAGCATCATGGAAAACATTCGTTACGGTAATTTAAACGCCAGCGATGAGCAAGTGATTGAAGCTGCAAAAGAAGCTAGCTGTCATGATTTTATCTCCCAAATGACTGAAGGCTATAACACAATTGTTGGCGAGCGTGGAGCCAGACTTTCTGGTGGGCAACGTCAACGTATTGCGATTGCGCGAGCTATCCTGCGCGACGCTCCTATTTTTATTCTTGATGAAGCCACTTCAGCGCTAGATTCGGTCACCGAATCACAAATTCAGAACACACTTACCAATATCATGGCCGATAAAACCACCTTGGTGGTGGCACATCGGCTTTCTACACTCAAAACAATGGATCGCATTCTTGTTTTCAAAGATGGGCGAATCATTGAGGATGGATCTGTAGAAGAACTGTTAAAAAATAATAAATATTTTGCCACGCTCTGGAAAGAGCAGGTGGAAGGCTTATTCCCTAATAAACATCAATAACTATGCTTTAAACCTTAAAGAAAGCATCTGTTTGCCTGAGTGCTTCTGCTGTCACCATCGCCGCAGAAACCGCGACATTGAGTGAGCGCATCGGTGGCTTCATCGGGATAAGCAAGCGCACATCACTGGCCGCATGCACATCCTCTGGTACGCCTGCACTTTCTCTTCCTACCATGAGTATATCACCCGATTGAAAGGAAAACTGCGTATAATCACTGGCGGCCTTGGTGCTGAGCAAAATTAACCGTGTTTGCGGTTGCGCCTCTTTCCATTCAAGAAACGCCTCCCACGAGTCGTGGCGCATATAGTCAACATGATCAATATAATCCATGCCTGAGCGGCGCAGCTTGGCATCGTTCCACGCAAAACCACATGGCTCGATGATGTGGGCTTTAATACCCATACAAGCACAAAAGCGCAGCATTGTGCCAAAATTCTGGGCAATATCGGGTTGGTAGATGGCGAGTGAGATCATGTTAGGTTTACGGTTATATTTATAGCTTTAGATATTTGTTTGGGCTTAAATCTTTTACTTACACTTGTACCTTAAATCGAATACATTTCCGCATAACACTCCCACGCAGAAGCATAGCTGGCAAGTTTTGCAATTAACCCAACTGCGCTGCATGGTTCATCTGCATCTTTACTCATGCTGGCAAACTGCATGCCAGAAGCATTCAGGTTTCCTAAGTTATCTTTGCGGGTATTAAGACGATACATACAGCCCACTGGCTCTGCACCGATAAGATAAATCATCGGCTCTGCCGGATGTCCATCCACCACATCAATGGTCGGCACACCTTCTTGAATAATCACAGCACTATTTTCAGCTCCGCCTTTGATAGAAGTCATTTTATTACGAATCTTCTTGCCAATCTCTAGCACTTCTTGGCCACTTGAGGCCGTCATGATACCCATGCCATAGGTACCTTTATCCGACTTAATAAAGACGTAAGGCTTTTGTTTAATACCATATTCATCATATTTCTGTTGAATACGGTGCAAGGTTTTATCCACACCGATTGCAACGCACTCCAGCCCACTTTTTTCTCTAAAATCAACCACGCCACAGCGGTGGAAATAGGTTGAAAGCAACCAGCTATCTATCGAGAACGTACGGCAAAAATCTTTGACCAAATCGTTATAGGTATCAAAATGCGAAGTTTTACGACGACGATACCAGCCAAACCCAAGTGGTGGGATAATAGGTTGACGAATATCCTTTAGCAACTCAGGCGCACCGGTGGTCATATCATTGTTAATCAGCACCATGTCAGGCACGCCGCCATCTTGCATCCGCACCTCATCCCCATGCCTTATTATCGGCAGATAGGAAAGTTTCTGTCCCGATTGGGATTGAAGATGAAGTGCTTCTTTATCCTGCGAAGCCGCTATGCTACTCACCCAGACTTTTTTACCAGCGGCTTCTAATATGTTTTTTAGAACAGCAATATTTTCTAAATAGTAAAGGTTGCGGGTGTGATCTTCTGCAATCAGCAACACCGAAGAAACATCACCAAAATAAGTTTCAAAATAGCGTGTCGCTTTGGTAGCGGCCAAATCGCGCTCATGCATAGAAAGATTATTAAACCCACCAGGAAATAAGTTGGTATCCACCGGCGCAATTTTAAAACCTGAATGGCGTATATCTACCGAATTATAGAAAAATGGTTGGGTTGTGCTGAACTTTTCATCAAACCAACCGCACACCTCTTCCCTTCTATTTGCCAGCAAGTCTTTTAATACAGGAAGAATATCCGTCATGAACTAGGCTCTGTTTTATATTTCATCAACACTAAAGCGAGGCTTCTTATCCCAATCACCTAGTGTGGCTTGCACTACCGTGAGCGCTGCAAGCGCTGCTGTGTCTGCTCTGAGTATGCGTGGCCCAAGCCCTATTGCGACGCTGCTCTTTGCCGCACGCAGTTGCGCTAACTCTTTTTCAGCAAATCCGCCTTCAGGCCCAATGAGGATAGTAGGAAATGTGCAATTAGGCAACGATGAAAGCGTTGTGATGGCAGATTCTCCTCCACCCGTTTCATCGCAAAAAATAAGTGCAGATTCAGTATCCCTCCCCGCTATAAACGACTCAAATGTAATAGGCTCAAGCACCTGCGGTATGCTTAAGCGTTCGCACTGTTCAGCGGCTTCTAATACATTTGCACGCAGTTTCTCACTATTCACGCGCGAAACAATAGTGTGATGGGTGATAATTGGTTGCAAGATGGAAACGCCTAATTCGGTTGCTTTTTGTACCAAGAAGTGTTGCGGTGCATTTTTAACGGGTGCAAAGCATAATCTGATATTTGGCTCGCTATATTGTTCTTTTGTGTGCTGTATCAGAAGCACTTCGGCATGTTTCTTTGAAAGTGTTACAATCTTTCCACTCCACTCTCCTTGGCGGCCATTAAACAACCGCACTACATCTCCTTCTTTCCGACGCATGACATTGGCTAGATAATGCGCCTGCTCTCGCGAAAGCGCTACATAGGCATTTTGCTGTAAATCGGATTGCGTAAAAAGTCGTATTGCCGCCATAACATCTTCCAAAAATTGCTTTTCAGCGACTATTTATAGTTTCTTATACAAGCATCGTCTTCTGTTTTTTAAGGAAATTAACCTAATAGTTTATATTTTAATGAGATTGTTAACCTTTTGTTAATAATTGGTTGCTATGGTGCTCACGCTTTAATTATAACTAATGGTTGCTTATGCCACCCAAAAAGGAGACTTTAGAATGAGTTCTGCCACCCTTGAATTGACAAAAGAAGAAGCTGATGTGTATGAGTCAGAAGGCCAAGAGCAAGAGCTTGTGCTAGATGAAAACTACCTTCATCAGTCGTTTTCTTTTATGAAAGATGCACTTGAGAAGGGGTGTGACGTTGCTCAGCTAGGCAATGGCGATTTAATGATAACAGAAACAAAAGTTATTACGCACCACTATCGTTGGGATGAAGAGAGAAATCGTTTTGAGCGTTCTAATGCGGGCTCTCGCAGGCAACGAAAGATTAAGGTCTAGCGTTTCATCATCATAATGAGTGTAAATACCGTGGCAATCGTCACAATTAGAGCAATCACCGCAGCAACTACAATTCCACCACCAACCACCATTTCACCCGCCGCATTGGTAAATGACTCTATCGAGCGCGAAGTATTATACATCGTTTCATCAAAACCTGCATAAGCAGGAGTGATGCTAAAGAGCGCACTGCAAAAAAGGGCTATTGGAACAAATACATATTTTAGTCGTGTCATATTCTTTTTCTCCATGGTTAAATTCTACCACAGTGATATTACAAAATGATGACAATTGAGAAATACCCTAGGTTAGGCCTAGAGCTTCGCGCCTAAAAGTTTGCCTATTCCACGGTCACTGACTTGGCAAGATTACGCGGTTGATCCACATCCGTTCCTTTCAACACTGCCGTATGATAGGCTAACAATTGAATGGGAATAGCATAAAGAATGGGAGCTACAAACGCATCTACTACAGGCAATTCTATGGCCTCACGGGTGATATCTTTAAGCTTTGCAATGCCTTTCTTATCGCTAAGCACAATCACTCTACCGCCACGGGCGGCAACTTCTTGTACATTCGAAGCCGTTTTATCAAATAAATGATCACTTGGTGCAATAGCAATTACCGGCACATGCTCATCTATAAGGGCGATAGTGCCATGTTTTAGCTCTCCCGCTGCAATACCCGCTGCGTGAATATAGGAAATTTCCTTTAGTTTCAGCGCACCTTCAAGCGCAATGGCATAGGAAGTTCCGCGTCCTATATAAAGCACGTCGGAAGCATCCGCCACATCCTTTGCCAGATGTTGTAACGCTTCATCGTGATTAAGCACCTCAGCCGCACGCGATGGCACTTCCGATAAGGCATGCGAAAGCTTCGCCAGCTTCTCAGCACTAATGGCTTTACGCTCTTTTGCCATTGCCAATACAAAACATGCCAAAGCCACCAATTGCGTGGTAAAAGCCTTCGTAGAAGCTACGCCAATTTCAGGCCCCGCAAGCGTATGCAGCACCACATCTGAAGCATGCGCAATCGAGCTTTCTTCAGCATTCACCACTGAAACGATATGTTGTTTCTTTTCTTTTGCAAATTTAAGCGCAGCGTAAGTATCCGCTGTTTCGCCTGATTGCGAAATAAACAACGCCACTCCGTTTTCAGGCAAGACCGGCTCGCCATAGCGGAATTCAGAGGCTATCTCGATAGAACATGGAATATTTGCCACCTGTTCAAACCAATAGCGCGCGACCCGTCCCGCA
>CAYGPX010000034.1:8954-10666 GCA_964351935.1 uncultured Rickettsiales bacterium
TAATAGGATGTACCACAGGCGATAATGGTAACACGACTCACGCTTTTAAGTGAGAATGGCACCTCAGGAAGTTGGATGCTTGCTGCAACCGGATTATAGAAACTATTGAGCGTTTGGCCGATTACGGTTGGCTGCTCATAAATTTCCTTCAGCATAAAGTGCCGGTAGTTGCCTTTACCAATCGTTGCACCTGAAAGCGCAGTCAACCTTACTTCACGCTGCACTCCTTGGCCAGATTCGTCATAAATTGTTACTTTATAACGGGTGATTTCAGCCCAATCACCATCTTCTAGATACGAAATTTTCGATGTATAGGGCGCAAGCGCATAAGCATCTGAAGCCAAATACATTTCGCCATTGCCATAGCCGATTGCCAGTGGCGAACCACGGCGCGCCGCCATGAGTAAATTATCATTTCCTGCAAACAAAATCCCCAGCGCATATGCACCTTCCAATTTCTTTAAGGTTGCAGAAACTGCATCTTTTGGACTCTTACCTTGATCTAAAAACCACGTGATAAGATAAGGAATCACTTCCGTATCGGTTTCGGTTTTAAATTTAAAACCTTTGCCTTCAAGCTCTTGGCGTAATTCTTTAAAATTTTCGATAATTCCATTATGAATCACCGCCACTTTATCAGTAATGTGAGGATGCGCATTCGTAGTGTTGGGAATGCCATGCGTTGCCCAGCGTGTGTGGCCAATGCCAATGGTGCCTGATAGCGGTTTTTTTTCCAGCTGCTGCTCTAGTTCGCGAATCTTTCCTTCTGCACGCGAGCACATGATATCGCCATTATTTAGCGTCGCAATACCCGCAGAATCATAACCACGATATTCTAATCGACGCAACCCATCCAACAACAACGGGGCTACTTCATTTGCACCAATAATACCGATAATACCGCACATATCTTCTCATGCCATTTTAATTAGGTGGCTCGTTATAATAGAAAACCACGCGGTTGTTAAGGAAAAGGTGATGCCTTAAAAGCCTAAAACAGAGGTTACTCGCAGCAAATGATCGCTTGTGAGGAGGGAAACACCCCCCCTCAGCGAATATTTAAACCCTACTTACGTTTGGTAAGCGGTACAATTTTACGTGCTTTGCTACCTGTGTAGATTTGACGTGGACGGCCAATTTTCTGGCGGGGATCCTCAATCATCTCTTTCCACTGCGCAATCCACCCCACAGTACGCGCCATCGCAAAGAGCACCGTAAACATCTGTGCCGGAATACCCATCGCATTATAAATAATGCCTGAATAGAAATCGACGTTTGGATAGAGATTACGCTCTACAAAATAAGGATCTTTCAGCGCAATTGCTTCCAACTCCATAGCGATATCAAGCATCGGTGAGTTTTTAATGCCAAGCTCTTTTAGCACAGAATAGCACGCCTTACGAAGCACAGCCGCACGCGGGTCATAGTTTTTATACACGCGGTGGCCAAAGCCCATAAGTTTAAACGGATCATTCTTATCTTTGGCGCGCTCAATAAATTTGGGGATATTTTTAGCATCACCAATTTCTTCAAGCATATTTAATACCGCCTCGTTAGCACCGCCATGCGCAGGCCCCCAAAGCGAAGCAATACCTGCTGCAATACACGCAAACGGGTTAGCACCGGTTGAGCCGGCTAAGGGGACAGGTGAAGTAGATGCATTTTGCTGATGATCGGCTTGCTATATCAAAAACATAAACATAGCTGTGGCG
>CAYGPX010000035.1:0-10643 GCA_964351935.1 uncultured Rickettsiales bacterium
CTGTCAGCTCTTTTGCGTGTATTCCATCATCTAAAGATAATTTAGCAGAAGAAAATGACACCATAACTTTTCCACCTTTTGGTGAATGTTCCAGCGCGTTGCAAAGTAAGTTTCCCAAAACCAAATTTACTTGAAATGCATCACAAAAAACTGTTTTTAATAATTCAGCAGCTTGCTGATCTGGTGCGTTAACTTCTAACTTAATTTGCTTATCATTTAAAAGTGGGCTTAACTCTTCTATCGTGCGGTTTACAACCGATAACAAATTTATTTTTTCAATTCTTAACGAGACAACACCATTTTCTATTTTACTTACCTCAAGTAAACTAGAAATAAGATGTATTACTTTGCTGGAACTTTCACGAATTAAGCGAAAATAATCCGCTAATTCTTTAGTTTTTCCACTCTCAGATTCCATTGTTTTTACCCCCATGTCCGAATAGTTAAGGATAGCGTGTATGGGGTTGCGTAATTCGTGAGCAACATGTGCCAATACCGAATTCATTTGAGCAGTTGAGGATTTTAATAGCGTTGATTCTTGCAGAATTTTGTTATTTCTTACCTCCAAATGCGTTCCCATTTTTCTAAATGCATCAATTAGTTCTTGTGTAAGCTGTTTTTCAGAAGGTGATCTATCCGATTGTGAAAACTGCGCATTCAAAGAAGGGCCTGCACTAACTTTATAACCTCTCTTCTGGAAAGTTTGTAACAGCGTTAGGCCAACAAGCATTAAAACAAAAACAATTCCGCCATATATAGCTGACCTCTGAGCTGCATAAACCACCGGAACCTGCATATTAACCAATAAAAGTAAAGCGCCTAGCACTTCATTGGACTCTGAGTTGGTTATATCCAGTAAAATTTCATTTTCTGATGCTAAACTATCCATTAAATTTTTAGGGCAATTATTTCTTGCCAGACTTAGAGCAGAAAACCCTGCCTTTAAATAACCCGAATCACTGTAAACACATAAATCGGTTAGCTCTTGTTGAACCAGAAGCCAATCCACTATTACATTAGGACTAGTTGTTGTACTTACATCAGAAAGAATTTGCCTCATGTAAGGCAAGGAAACGTCAGCTTGCGATCGGATAGAAGTAAACAATTCTTTTTTACGCAAAGAGTATTCAAAAAAGAAGCTAGAAGTTGCGATCACAACCAAAACTAGCAGCGAAATGATAACTCTAAGAGAAAAACTAGAGTTTAAGTCTTTTTTTCCAAACATTTACATCTCACATCATACTTTAATTATATGAGATGTTAACACCATAAAATCGCCATGTAAACAACTTATAGGTGCTTTTATCAATTGAAATTCAACAAAAACTATGACTTAGCTAACTCACTTAACTCTTATGAGTTCATACATTTAAATCGTTTATGTCTAATGTGTTTGACTGAGTAATCGGAGCAGAGTCATGGTGTGAAACATCAGCTTCTTTATGTGCTGATGCACGCTGTTGAGCATAGACACCAGCAATAATCCCTCTACTTGAGTATGTAGAGCTACTCATAGTAGCACTTAGCGCTTTAGTAATATCAGCATCAACATCCTCATCATCTGAAGCTGAAATTACCGTATTATTTTGACGAGAAATAGCTGACTCGGCATGCTCACTTAAACTCAAGGTTTCATCACCAGCTAAACTCTGGTTTTTATTATAATCAACCGCTACATCATTCCACGCACCATGCATTTGCTTCAAACTTGTTATAATTTGATCGCATAGCTCAGCACTATCATTACTTTGCAGTGTAAGTAATTGAAAGTCGATCATCGCATAGTAATCATCCAAAACCTTCGCAACATCACCTGCTTCATCAAAATTTAAACACTCACGAAGACCCACTATAATATTTGAAACTTTATTCACTGTGTTAAAACGTGTTTCATAATCCTTAGCATCAATCGCATCTTTTGCTTGATATAGAAACTTTATACACCCTTCGTAAAGTGCTGCAATTTGATGTGCACCCACATGGTTTTCGCCCACCATTTTATAGGCATTATATTGTTGCGTTGTCATAATAAACTACCTGTTATTATACGTTAACCTGCATTATTTGCATTACGTTGCGCCTCAAGGAAAGTTAGAATACTATTGAATTGCGCTAGCGCCGCTTCAAGTCCAGAAAATCTTTCTAGTAAGCGATTTCTTTCATTTTCAATTTCTGTTGTGATATCTGTTTCATCATCTTCAAGGCCATCAATTTCTTCTAAAAGGCTACTTAAAGTAACATCAACTGCACCAGTGTCCGTTTCCAAGAATGAATTAAGCACATTGAATATTTTATCTGCTGTTCCTTGAGAAAGTGATACTGAAATAGTATCCGAACCATCACCAGTATAAACTAATTTTAGCCCCTCTATTGCCGTACCATCTTGACCAGTAATTAAACCATTACTTATATCTGCATTAAAAAGAAGCTCATCCGTATCCGCATCCAAAACACGAACCCTATCGCCAACAGCTCTGGAGGTATCAATATCCAACTTAAAGTTTGTTAAGGTAATGTCGTTACTAGTTGCAAACACACTAATCTCAGTAGAATCACTAACAAAATCAAATTCAAAAATTCTTCTCACCTCATCAAAGTCTGCGGTGAACGCATTTTGTAACAAATCAAAATCAACCTCAAAAATATTAGCAACAGGAGGTGTTTCATCGTCACCTGAAAAATCTGTAAAGCTAACACCTATGTTAAAAAGCGTCTGAACAGCCCCAGACGAAAGACCACTTACTAATTCAGAAAGCTTATCATCAATTGCCGTCAGCGTTTCACGAAGTACAGACTCATTACCCAAAACAGCTGTTTCTACAAGCTCGCCGTTTTCATCACGTTCTGTCTGTATTGCAATGAATGTTTTTAGATCGTTATATGAATTTAAGAAATCAACAATACCATTTTGCGCAACCGTATCATTCTGCTCAATTTCAAGCGTAGACTCAATGACTCCACTGTCTTTCAACAATGAAATAGTGACTTTATCAAGTAGATCATCAATCGTATTGGTCGAGCGCGTGATTGAAAGACCATCAAAGGTAAATGTAGCATCTTCCGCTGCTTGGGTTTCAGTAAAGCTTTCCGTATCATTACCAAACGTTAGAGAACCAGCAGAAAACTCAGAAATTGCATTAGCAGTTCCAGTCGTAGTTGCTTTTAACTGCAGTGAAAAGTTACCTGTAGAAACCTCAATAATTTCTGCACTCACTCCACTTGTAGCCGATACTGCATTAATTTTTGAACGAATACTCGTTAAACTTTCACCCTCTACGATGGTTATATCCACCCCACCCAACTGAAATGTGCCAGGACGAAATGGCTCAACCGTTGCAGCATCAACTGAAACTGTATTGTTAGTTAGAAATGTAGTGATATCAGTTGCAAGCGTAGTTGCCTCGCCTGAGTTGTCTATTGTAATATCGCTTGCGCCTGTAACAAACTGGAACGTTACATCGCGCTGACTGCCTGTACCTGATTGTACATCTTTAGTAAAAGTAATAACTGTTCCGGCAGCAATACGGTTGCCAAAACCGTTATCACCTGCCCCATCAGCGCCACCATTAACGGTGCCATTTAGTAATGTCACATTATTTGAGGTATAAGTTTCACCACCTATAGTAACTGAAAAACTAATGGAATTAGAAGTAAACGTACCATCACCACCGGCAGATCCCGCATTATACGTTGCTGAAAGCCCTGAAAAAGCACCACTAAGTGTGCTTGTTGCAATTGTATTAGCATCCGTTACCAATGCATCGTTTGTACCATCTGTTCCATTTATATTAATAAATGCATTAGCAGCACCATTCGTTGCTGCTATATTCCCAATTGCCACGGTCTGTGTTGTGTCTGTTCCACCTGTTGAAAAATTTGATTGAATACGCAAATCAGTACCAATTGTTGCATCATCACCCACCGCATTTCTGGTGACAACAATCGTATTTCCACCGCTAATTTCATAAGTATAATCAGCAACATCGCCCGTCGTGAAGCTATTCAAGCGATTTACGATCACTTCTAGCTTCTCTTCAAGTGTTGCAGCACCGCTAATATCAAGATCATTACCACCTAGAGCACCAAATGTTAGTTGCTCATTACCAAACTGCAACGTATCTGTTGTATCAAATGCATTTTGAGCTCCAAACACCACATTTATGCTTGCGGCACTTCCCGGAGTGAGCACATCATTTGAAAATTGGATTGGGGTGGCAGTACTTAGCGTATTATTATCAAATGAACCTAAATTTGTGAGCGTATAGTTATTTGTAACATCTAAATCCGCAACTACAGAAGCAGTTTTGGTTGTAAAACCATCCTTTCTGATAATGTGTGTTTTTGCCAGATTTACATCAGAAATGGTAAACTGGCCAATATTGGCACCCGGCTCTGCAACTGCACTAAGATAAGACTCACCATCAGTTGAAGCTACATTAACACTGCGATAAGCAAAAAAGTTGGTGGACTCATTATTAACACCGGGAGGGTTTCTTAAGCCTTCTGAAGCGCTTTTAAATGTCTCTAACGTTGTTTTGAACTCGGCAAGAAGTGATACTTTCTCATTTGAAACAACGATGTTGTCCGTAATGCTATCCAAATTACCTTGGCGCGCGCTTAAAATGCCATTTATAATGGATTCTGTATCTAAACCAGAAGCAAGACCATTTACGGTTGTTCTACCGTTTTGATTGCTAATATTTCCGAAGTTTATCTGTACCATAATAACTATTTTCCTTAAATATTATTCCAGAAACTACGAGTGATTTAACACAGGCTTGAGAGTAATACTTAAAGAAAATCCTTGTATTTAGTTGAAGTTATCAGGGGCAGGTTTCCCCGCCCCTGAAATTTTACCCAGCCTATCTTAGTAATTGTAGTAGGTTCTGGATTCTTTGGTTTAACTGAGCCAACACTGACACCGCAGCATCCTGACGAACTGTGTTCTCGGCAAAAGTCGTAGACTCTTGAGAGAAGTCAGTATCTAACAGGCCTGAACGAGCAGCATCCGCGTTTTGAATACTGGTCAGGTTGTTTTCGATAGCAGAATCGAATCGCGTAATCGTCGCGTCAATTTCAGCAATCAATGAAATGTTGGTGTTAATCGCGTTATCCAACACGTTAGAAGCTGCTTGCGCATCTGCTAGCGTAGTAATGGATAGAGACTGAGTAACCCCATCATCATCCTTAAACAGTGCTGCAGTTTTAGCACTATTGATAGATACACCGATGGAGTCAGTTGATGCTACACCCACTTGGAACGACAACGAATCATTCGCAGCCACACCAAACAGTGAGTTGAACGCATTAGCAAATTCAGTTTCAGCATCGTCGGTAATGATCTGCGTAGTTGCTGCGTCAACGTTACCTAGGGCAATACGAATTTCGCGTCCATCTGTAGTATCAGATGTTGCTAAAACGATTGTACCACCAGTTGTGGTAAAAACACCCGTATCAGTATCAAACGCCGTACCACCAGACAAATAACCTTGGCCAGTTGTGCCAGTTGTATCTGCGGTAGACGACAAGTCTGCACTATACGTTACACCATCAACAGTTGTAGTTAAAATGCCGGTATCTTTATTGAAGCTAAACGAGCCAACACTACCGATAGATCCATTAGTATCACTACCGAAGCCATCAGTTCTAAAGATAACGTCACCTTGAACATCAGAGCCAACAGCGTTATCATCGTAACCACGGATACCAGCTAAAACTGTACCAGCAGCATTATCGATAATAGCGTTACCAGAGCTGTTCTGAGTTGTTGCAAGGTTAGGGTTACGATCTTGCGTAAACACCGCACCAGCTAACTGAGTTTCAAGGCCATCAGCAAAGGTTGACAACGAAGCTTGAACAGCCTGCGTCGTATTTCCTGCAATAGTCGTATCAGTATCAACTACTAAGTTAAAACTATTATCAGTTAATACACCACCACCATCCACAGGACCATTTGGATCAGTGAAGGTAATCACTTGATCTGCCTGAAGGATTTGGTTGGCACCGTTGTCTAGTAAGTATACAGGCTGAGACGTATAGGTAGTACCATTTACTTCAACCGTAAAGCTTGCAGTAAAAATATCACCATCAGTGTTCACCGTTGCACTAAAGTTACTTAGACCACCCAAAAGGTTTTCATTAATTGTAGCTTCGTTTGCGGTAACACCAGCACTTGAACGCACAGTACCTTGAACACCAGCATTAGCATTCAACGCTGTTGCTGCACCATCAATATCAGTACCATCCAAGAACACCGTCACGTTAGCAGCGGTAGATGAATAGTTTAGGGTAAGTGCATCCGAACCAGTTCCGGTATCAGAACCTTTTACAGTGACCGTACCGTTACCATTATCAATAAACACCAAGCTACGAAGGTTTGTGTCGTTAGCAACCTGATCAGCACGTGCCGCAGTCACAAACGCAGTAGCAGAAGCAGTAGCGTTACTAGCAACAGCAGTAAACGCAATTGCTTGACCAGCTACAGTAATAGTAGCCGCACCAGCAGTAGCACCAGCAGTAAACACTAGGCTAGCAGAAGTACGCTCAATACCAACGTTTTGACCGGAAGTAAATGACACCGCATCAAAGCCCGTTGTTGCACTAACATCACTATCCAAATTACCAGAAGCAACCACCCCACCTAAACGTAGATCAGTTGTTGCAAGTAATGAATAGTTTTCTGTAGCTTCAGAAGTAGTAGAGTTAAGCGCCGCTTGACCAGAAATAGATCCGTCAATCAACGACTTACCGTTAAAGTTTGTATTTTCCGCAATACGGTCAATCTCAGCTGTGATAGCTTGGAATTCTTGGTTCAAGAACCCACGTTCGTTGGATGTCAAAGAGTCATCCGCCGCTTTCACCGCTAAGCTTTTTTGCTGCTGAAGCAAGTTACCCACCGTTTCCAAAGCACCTTTAGCAGTACTTAGTAGCGATTTTGCCTGACCAGCGTTAATTACCGTAGTACGAAGAGTTGCCACACGAGTACGAAGTACCGTACCCACGGATAAGTCAGCTACGTTAGCGTTCAGCTTTTCACCACTAGAAAGGTTCGCCGCCGATTCACTAATGCCCGTAGAGGACTTTCTTATCTGCGCTTGCGTAAATTGCGCATCAATTGAAGTAATAGTAGTCATAGTTTATCTCCTACTTGGATTGACATACTTTAGTTTTACTAATTGTATGAGCAGGCGCCCATACGTTGGCTACATGCCCTTAGTCTATTAATTGTTACGTATTTGTTACAGCTTTGTCAACATAAAAACAACCGAAAGAATAAAGCGTCCCACTACGATACAACCTATTGTGTTTAAATCACCCAAAGGTACATTTTATAGCACTTTTGGCAACCTAGGATTTAAAAATATTTAGACAAAATCCTAACTTTTTTAACTACCTATACCTATCCATCCATTTTTTTTCGTATACTTCAACAACATCCTTCAAGTTATTAGCCAGTGATTTAATATGCTTTTCATAATTCTTCCAGCGATGCTTTGAAGTCTTATAAAGCGGCTGATTCACCTGCATGTGACTTGCGGTATTAACGTTACGCTTATTCTTATAAAACTCTAAACAGTCTTCCTGCCAATCTAAGCCACAAAACTCAAGCAAAGCTCGCACTTCAGCTTCAGGGTTTTCTACAATCCGCTCATAACAAAGGTCGTATATTTTATCAGGAAACGCCCCTTTCCATATATTCATTAGCTCCGTGTATTTTTTATAGGCAAAGCTAATGTCCTCTAAACTATTACTGTAATACCTTAAAGATGTAAAATCTTGGAAGTAAATGGATAAGCTGGTATCAAGCGGATGGCGGCAACAATGAATTATTTTAGCATTAGGAAACATAAGCCGTATCATCCCTAAAAACTCATAGTTTGCAGGCAATTTATCGGTAAAGCGCTCATACTCCTTAAGCTTCCTATTAACTTTTTCTATGTATTTGTTAGCATGCTCCGCCACCTCATCATGAGCAAGATTAGACATTACAGCAGGATATAAAACCCCAACGTTACCACTCACCTTAACAATCCTTTCAATTACTTGCGGAAGGTACAATAGCTCACCAGCCCCAGTAACGGATGAATGCATTGATAATATTTGCTCCACTAGTGACGTGCCCGAACGAGGCATGCCAATAATAAAAATAGGTGCGGCAGTTTCAATTCCAAAGCCCTCACGTTCCTTATAGAACTCAGGTGAGATATTATCCCTCAACCATGTAATCATTGAATCCATACATTTTATCCAATCACCCCCTTTATCTTTATCCTCTTTGTGCCTATTTGCTCTTTTGAAAGTCAAAAAGGCCTTATCGTACAACCCAATATCGTTATAAGCCTTACCTAAAGCAAAAAGTAACGTGACTTGTTCTTTCTTCTTTAATTCACCCTGTTCAAGTAAAAGCTCCATTTCCTTGACGTATTTTTCGCTTTCAGCATCACCCGCTTTCATTTTTTTTATGGCACACAAAACAACATAAGCACCAACATACGCCTTATTTAACGCCAACATTTCCTCTGCACATCGCTTAGCCTCTTCTTTATTCCCCTTAACAATCCAATAAGAAGCTTCGTTTCGCAGAACAGGAACTTGATTAACTCCCATTTTTTTTGCCATTTGCAATAGCTCAAAGAACATATCAAAATTATCGGCTTTATTATTAGCCAACAACGCGTTTGAGAGATATTCATAATTATCAGGAAACTTTTCATATGCTTTTTGAAAATAATCAGCAGCTTCTTCAAACCATTGACGCTCAAGCATTATACTGCCTATATTTGCATAAACCCTGCCAGAATCCACACCAAAATTAAGCGCCTTTTCGTAGCACTCTAGCGCCTCATCGTGCCACCCTTGCTCAGCTAATATCACCCCTTTCAAGTTTAGTGCATTAGGTATATTGGGGTTAATAGCCAAAACTCTATCAACAAGCTCTTTTGCCCCTTCAATATCGTTATAATGCTCTTTTTTTATCGAGGCTAAATGATATAGTGGCATTGGATAATCTGGATCAACATCAATGGCTTTGGCAAAACAAAGCTCAGCTTGCTTAATATGCCCACCCATCATTAATGCCACACCTAAATACGTAGTGGCTAGTGCATTTTGTGGATTTAAAGCCACCGCCTTATTAGCAAATGTCATTGCAGCATCATATTTTCTAAGCTTACATGCAAAACCCGCTAGCTCACAAAGAACCATGTCATTTTCAGGCTCTCTCTCCATCTGCTGCATATATATTTTTTCTGCAGCAACTAAGTCACCTGCCCGCTCATGGGCTTTCGCCTCCTTGAGCCAGTTTGGAGTTTCATTTACTAATTTATTTCTTACCATACCACTTACTACCTATATATTTGTCTATCCTATTAATAAGAAAGCAACTTAGTTTATATTTAAACGTTACTCTGTCGCTACTGAGTAATTATTAGTGATTATTTTCTAACCTTCTCGCCACTTAATTGAACAGCCAATGCTTGGGTTTTGTTTGCGCGACGTGCCACCTTTTTCTGCCACTTCGCACATTGCATCAAACAGCTCTCGTTCACCATCTTCTTTATGCTGCATGCCTGAATCGTCTAACCTTCCGCGATATTGCAGCTCTAAATTTGCATTAAACCCAAAAAAATCAGGCGTGCAGACTGCATCGTAAGCCTTTGCCACTTCTTGCGTTTCGTCGATTAAGTATGGGAAAGTAAAGCCATAATGCTCTTTAAATTTGCGCATATTATCAAAAGAATCTTCAGGGTAAGACTCAGCATCATTAGACATAATTGCTACCACACCAATGCCACGCCCTTGCAACTCACGCATATCACGTAGCAACTTATCACCAATGGCTTTCACAAAAGGGCAATGGTTGCAGATAAACATCAGCACCAACCCCTTCTCACCCCGCACATCATCCAGACTATATTCTTTGCTATCTGTTGCTTTTAGTTTAAAGTTCTTTGCCTTCCAACCTTTCACAACCTTAGGCGTATTGAGTGCTACCACGATGCGAACTCCCTTGTTTTTCCATTTGCAAATACACTTCGTTTAATAAACACGATACCATGTTCACCTTCAAACACAACTTGCCAGTATGGCGCAAAGTCATCACTCTTAAAGAGTTCAGCAAACGGGTGGTGCTTACTGGTGACAACACCATCAATTCCGTAATGCTCTAAAATTTTCTGCTGCACCCAGCTATCATTACTCAGCATAAGCTGCAAATAATCTTGCAATAACGATTGAGGGTACGCCGTCCCTGCCCTACTATCAATAAAAACCTTATGCTTACCCTCACTGTGATGAATTAACCACCCACCAAGCGCATAGTGATTTAAAAATCGCTTTTCGGGGAATTGCTCAAGCACTCGCATCACCTCAGGCTCAATATAACTGCGTGATTGCTCATTAGCTGTATAGAGCAGCCCTTGCGGAAGCCATTTAAAACCAATGGAAAATGGTAGTAATACTGTAAGCCCCACAACGCCAACCATTGCTATTTTGCCAAATGGTTTTTTAAAATCACGCATATATCCGCTTTCCGAAAGTATATGTGCCAAGTACGGAGCACTCAGCAACGCAAACACCGGAAAGTGGCGAATTGAACTAATCGCCAATATTGCCCATACAAGCACTAATATCTTGTCATAAAG
>CAYGPX010000036.1:0-9663 GCA_964351935.1 uncultured Rickettsiales bacterium
CGCAAGTGCGTCCGCGCTCTGGTCTTGCATTTAAGAATGGGGTGACAGTGCTTAACTCTCCCGGCACGATTGATGCAGATTATCGCGGTGAGGTGGGTGTAATTCTGATTAATCATGGTAAAGAAACTTTCACCATCACGCGCGGCATGCGTATTGCGCAAATGGTGATAGCACCTTACACGCAAGTGGCGTTTAATGAAGTAGATGTTTTAACAGATACTGCGCGTGGTGCTGGTGGTTTTGGCTCAACCGGAGTGCATGCAGTTGCACCGAAAACGCAAGAGGTTGCCGGTTAGTTATGCAACCACGTCGATTTTTAGAAGCACTCGAAGCGGTGGTGTACGTTGCGCTTCACTCAGGTGAGCATGCCGTCAATAGTAAAGAGATTGCCGAACACCAAGGTGTGCAGCCGCGCTATCTTGAGCAGATTATGCAAATGCTGGTAAAAACGGGTGTGTTGCGTGGTTCGCGTGGGCCGCGTGGTGGCTATACGCTTGCCAGAGAGCGCAGGCGGCAAACGGTAGGTGAGCTTTACCAATTGGTAGAAGAGATGGACACCAAAAAGCCAGTGAAAAAGGCTTCAAAACTGTTTAATTCGGTGATACTACCTATGTGGCGCGATGTGGAAATGCAGACTATTCATATGCTGGATGATGTAACCATTGAAGATTTATGTAAAAAGAATGGGGCAATTGCCTCAATGACTAAAAAAACAGATTTTACGATTTAAACCCAAGGAGATTGAACAATGAGTGATGCGGCACGCGTAAAAAATAATGACTATGAGCCAAGTTTGCACACGAAAGGTCGTGGTAAAATTTATAACGATATCGTTGAAGTAATCGGTGATACACCTCTTGTTCGCCTGAATCGTATTGCTAAGGATGCGGGTTGTCAGGGTGAAATTCTTGCTAAAGTAGAATTTTTCAATCCACTTTCCAGCGTGAAAGATCGTTTGGCATTTGGGATGATTGAAGCAGCAGAAAAAGCAGGGCTTTTAAACGATGGTGCTGTGATTGTTGAGCCAACCTCGGGTAATACGGGTATTGCGCTGGCATTTATTTGTGCAGCAAGAGGCTATAAACTAGTGCTTACCATGCCTGAAAGCATGTCGATTGAGCGTCGTAAGATGCTGAAATTACTCGGTGCTGAGCTTGAATTAACCCCAGCAGCAAAAGGCATGCGCGGTGCGATTGATAAAGCTGAAGAAATTGTGGCCTCTAACCCGAAGGCATTCATTTTACAGCAGTTTCAAAATCCTGCAAACCCAGCGATTCACCGCACAACAACAGCGGAAGAAATTTGGAACGATACCGATGGCAATATAGATGCATTTATTGCAGGTGTTGGTACAGGTGGCACACTAACAGGTGTTGCTGAAGTGCTCAAAGCGCGCAATCCCAATGTAAAAATTATTGCGGTTGAACCAGAAGATAGCCCTGTGCTTTCAGGTGGTCAGCCTGGTCCTCACAAAATTCAGGGAATTGGTGCGGGCTTTGTGCCTGATGTGCTTAATAGTGCATTAATTGATGAGGTTATTACCATTGGTAACGAAACTGCGTTTGCAACTGCACGCGATTTAGCTACTAAAGATGGTATTCCAGCGGGAATCTCATCAGGTGCTACCGTAGCTGCTGCATTAGAACTGGCAGCGCGACCTGAAATGAAAGGTAAGCGTATTGTGGTGATTATTGCCTCATGTGCTGAGCGTTATCTCTCTACAGCATTGTTTGGTGAATAAAAGTTACTTAGTTACTTGTTGCTGGTTTTTGTATTGTAGACTGGTGATTCTTTCATCTACCTTGGCATTACATCTTTAATGCAGCAGGCAACAAGTAGCTAAAAACTGGTAACTTATAATCTATGCTTACAGCAAATCAGAAAAAACGTTATTCGCGTCAGATAGCGCTGGCTGAAATTGCGCAGCAAGGGCAGGCGGCTTTGCTTGAAGCTTCTGTGCTAGTGGTGGGCGCTGGTGGGCTTGGTTGTCCGGTGCTGCAAATACTCGCAACCGCTGGCGTGGGGCGTATTGGTGTGGTGGATGGCGACAGGGTGGAGCTTTCAAATCTGCATCGCCAATTTCTTTACCGTGAAAATGATGCAGGGCGCATGAAAGCTGAAGTGGCAACTCAGGCGCTTTTAGCATTAAACCCTGAAGTGAATGTTACACCATATGCCAAGCGATTAGAGGCGGATAATGTAGCATCCATAGTCGCTAAATATGATCTTGTATTGGATGGGTGTGATAATTTTCAAACTCGCTTTCTGGTCAATCAAGAGTGTATCAAGCAACGTAAACCGTTCATTTCAGGTGCAGTGAGTGAATGGCAAGGGCAGGTGGCTGTGTTTATGGGTTACGAGAATGAGCAGCCTTGCTATCAGTGCTTTTGCCCTAAAGAGCCGCCTGTGAATGGGCGAGTGGATTGTAGTATGGGTGGTGTTACCGGTGCACTCACTTCCATGATCGGTTCTCACATGGCGATGGAGGCAATACGATTGATTGCTCAAACCGGTGGTGTTGAGGTAGCGGGAAAGCTTATGCGTTATGATGCGCTACAAGCGCGCTATCACACAAGTCATATTCGTAAAGATGAAGCTTGCGCAGTATGTAAAACGGTTTAACTTACATTCTCTCCAGCCAGAATATGTGTTGTCATAATCACTAGCTTACGATGTTTGGGATCCCGAATGTTTAAAAAGCTTCTGCTTAACTCAAGTGCCAGTCTCTGGTGAGAAGCAGGTGTTTTGCTATTTGAAGTGTGAGTATCCTGAAAGAAGTATGAGGGTTCAATTTGCATGTGGACGGCAATTGCCATAAGCATCCCTGCTGATATGCGATTGAGGCCTTTTTCATACTTTTCAAATTGTTGCTGCGATACACCTACCATTTCAGCTATTTCAGCGCGTGAAAGGCCAAGGCTAATGCGACGTTCTTTTACGCGATATCCAACAGATTGATTGATCTGGGAGATGTTGATTTCTTGTTTCTTGTGGTTCATCTTTCCTGCCGAAGTTTCTATTTAGTAAACTTTTATATTGACAATAGCTAAAAATAGCTTAATTTTGTGGTGGATAGAGCGTTACTTAAACTACCTGTAGTTGGCTTTAAATAATGGTTTGTTGCTAAATCTACCTCAGGTAGTAAGTTTCCATATAATTAAAATTAAGTCAAGTAGCTTTTGCATCAATGCAATCAATTTTAATGTGATGTAACATTAGGAATAATGCAAAACCATATACGAAAAATGAGAGAGCGCAGGGCTATGACACTGGAAACGGTGGCGGATTTTCTGGGCTGTACCAAGGCGCAAATTTCTAAACTTGAGCGTGGCCATGTTCGGCTTAATGATGAGTGGTTGGATAGGCTTTCAGGTGTTTTTTGTTGTTCAGTGCATGATTTAATTGATGATGATATTCCTGTGCTAGAAGCGCGTGAGTCTGAAAACGAGCTGGAAAAGAGAGAGTTCGCATCGGCTAAAATGCTTGGTTATATTGAATCGCAACAAGCTGGTTTTGTGGAATATATTTCGCCTGATAAACAATATCCCATTTATTTTGCGCCGCCACGAGCGCTTGCCCACTTGCCTGCTTCGTCGCTGCATTATGTTGCATTGACGGTAAAAGGGGGGGCATTTCCGGCATTTCCTGATGGGAGTCAGCTTATTTTTTCTTCGGTGGATGAGGAGTCTTCGGCCTTGTTATTAAAAGATCAAGCCGTTGTACTCTGTGCGCTAAGAAATGATAATGGTGATGGTGGAAGTGATGCAATCCGAGTGATTGAATTTGATGATTTAGGCATCCCAAGAGCGGTGTTTAAATTAAGGAAATCTAGGCAAGCTTTAGTGACACTGGCAAATGATATGCTGCTTGGTGATGTGCCTACTTCAAAACGCCTATCGATTGTGGCAGAGGCTGAGGGGAACAGGTTGTATAAGAAGCCCTCGCATCGTAAAGTGCCTCTTAAAAATGCCGAGCTAGACATTTCAGCCGTATTAGTGAAAGCAATTGTCGATCGCATATAATCATCTTGTAACTTCTTTGCTTTTATTTTAAAGTTGCATGCTAATGCATCGGTAAGGGAGATACCAACATGCGTACCAGAAAAGTAAGGGATGTTGCCGCGCGAGCGACGACAGCCAGACGTTTGCCGTCTGAAGTGGGTAAGCCCTTCAGAGTCGGGGGAATCACGCCCTCAAAGCTTGGCGAATTAATAGAAGATTATGTAATGCTGCAAGATCGAGAGGGCTTAAGCGTTAAGGGAGAGTTATTTTTTCAACCTGTAGCAAAAGAGTCTTCGTCCTATAATAAACCTCTTTCAAATGCATTAGTGTGGCAGTTACAGCAGGCGCATTCTGCTTCATTGCTGGCTCAAGCCGATGAGGAAGCGGACATGGCTCTTGATATGGTTCAACATGCGATTGAAAATTATCACTACCATATCAAGAGAAATGCTGTTAAAATGAACGGGTAATATTATCCAATTAAGCTTGAATTTTTAGTTATCTCTCTAAAAAGAAAGGAAAAATAATGCCAACAACAGCAAAAACGCTATCAAAATCAATAGAATTGCCAGAAAACTATGATCCGGTTAAAGATGAAGATTATATGGGCGAGCTTCATATGGAGTATTTTCGTCAGAAATTGCAGGAGTGGAAAGCGAAGTTATTAAACGAATCAAAAGAAACCTTGAACCACTTAAAAGAAGAAAACTGGCAGGAGTCTGATGTTAATGATCGTGCTACGGTAGAAACCGATACCGCGTTTGAACTGCGTACACGTGATCGCTATCGTAAGCTAATTGATAAAATTGATTCGGCGATGCGTCGTATTGATGAAGGCACTTATGGCTACTGTGAAGAAACAGGTGAAAAAATAGGTGTGCGTCGCTTGCAAGCGCGTCCTATTGCAACCCTTTCTATAGAAGCACAAGAGCGCCATGAGAGTTATGAGCGTACGCATATTGATGATGATGATGCTTAAATAAGCATAAAGTTTTGTATAAAGAAGAGGCGGTAGCGGTTTTTATTAAAACCTCTGCCGCCTTTTTGTTGTGTTATGAGAGGTTTTTCTATATTGCTAGCGTTCGTTAGCATGATTTTTATACAAAAGGTTCCATGGCTCGCTATGTCTGAAAAAGTTCTGATTATTGATTTTGGTTCACAAGTAACGCAGCTAATTGCACGCCGAGTGCGTGAAGCACGGGTTTATTGTGAAATACATCCCTATAACAGCGTGAATGCAGCGTTTCTTAAAAATTTTAATCCTAAAGCAATTATTCTCTCAGGCGGGCCGTCATCTGTAACGGTTGCGCAAGGGCCTCGTGTTGATAAAGTGGTGTTTGAAAGTGGTGTGCCGGTACTGGGTATTTGTTATGGCCAGCAGCTAATGTGCGAATTGCTTGGTGGTAAAGTAAGTAGTTCTGATCATCGAGAGTTTGGTCGTGCCTTTGTTGAAACACAGCAAGATAGTCCGCTTTTTAAAGGTATTTGGCACAAAGGCACAAAACACCAAGTGTGGATGAGCCACGGCGATAGAGTTGAAAAGTTGCCGAGTGGCTTTGATATTATTGCAATTTCTGATGGAGCGCCATGTGCTGCAATTGCAGATGAGTCGCGTCATTTCTATGGGGTGCAATTTCACCCTGAGGTAACACATACGCCAGATGGTGAGCAGTTAATTCGTAACTTTTTATTTTCAGTAGCAGGCTGTAAAGGCGATTGGAATATGTCATCCTTCCTCGAAATGGCGGTTGAGCGTATCCGTGAACAGGTGGGTGATGGCAAGGTGGTTTGCGGCGTGAGTGGTGGCGTTGATTCTACAGTGGTGGCGGCATTGATTCATAAAGCTATTGGCGATAACCTTACCTGTATTTTTGTGGATACCGGCTTGCTTCGCAAGGATGAAGGTAAAAAAGTGCGTGAGCGCTTTGAGCAGAAATTTCACATTCCGTTAGTATATGTAGATGCGTCTGAGTTGTTTTTAGGCAAACTAGAAGGTGTGGATGATCCTGAAAAGAAACGTAAAATCATCGGCAGTCTGTTTATTGACGTGTTTGAAGCAGAAGCCAAAAAAGTAGGTGGTGCTAAGTTTTTAGGGCAGGGCACGCTTTACCCTGATGTGATTGAGTCGGTTTCGGTGCATGGTGATGCCGCAGTAACAATCAAATCGCACCATAATGTGGGTGGTTTACCTGAGCGTATGGATATGCAGTTGGTTGAACCGGTGCGCGAACTCTTTAAAGATGAAGTGCGCCGCTTGGGGCTGGAACTTGGCGTAGATGCTGAGCTTATCAAGCGTCATCCGTTCCCTGGGCCTGGGTTAGCAATTCGTATTCCTGGTAAAATTACTGCTGAAAAAGTACGTATTTTACAAGAAGCAGATGCTATCTATTTGCAAAAAATTCGTGATGCAGGGCTGTATGATGAAATTTGGCAAGCATTCGCGGTGTTGCTTCCGGTTAAAACAGTAGGTGTGATGGGCGATGCACGTACCTATGAATATGTATGTGCTATTCGTGCGGTTACTTCTACTGACGGTATGACGGCAGATTTCTATGATTTCTCGCATGATTTCTTGCGTGATGTTTCTACTGCCATCATCAATCGTGTAAAAGGCATTAACCGTGTGGTGTATGACGTAACGTCAAAACCACCGGGAACAATTGAGTGGGAATAAAATGCAGCTTGAAATAACCGCGTTATTTGCTTCCATATTAGGCATATTTCTAATGATTCTGTCTTTTAGGGTTATTAGCCTGAGAGGAAGTCCCGTTGCAAAATTAATAAATAAAAAGAACAGGGTAGTATCGGAAGAGACACTTCAGCGTGCGATTAGAGGGCACGGTAATCTCACTGAATATGTACCGCTTTTTCTTATCTTGATGTTGATTGCTGAGTTTAACCAAACAGCGCAGCAAGAATTGATAGCAGCAGGAATTATTTTTACTGTTGGGCGTTTGATGCATGGCATTGTGTTTGCATTCTTGCAGCCCAATATGTTCATGCGAGTGGGCGGTATGGTGCTAACTTTTACAGGCTTCTTCTGGATGTTTAAGTGTAATGCTGTAGTTATATTTGGATAATTGGTTGGTGGATAAGTAAAAATCCTTTGATTTTACGTATTAATTGCGTTAATAATCAAAGTGACTACTATATTTTGTGGTAAGTTATAATTAAAAATAGGTTATTTAGCGTATGAGACATCATTTTCTAGCATTAGGCGCTGTAGCAATTATCGCGATGAGCGGTTGTACAAATTTGTCTCAGTTGGCAAAACAAGTTCCTCCGGGGGACGATTTTAATGCGCTGCTTTCAAATGAATATTTAGCCTACGCTACGGCTGAGTCTGAGCGCTATGATTGGTATGATTCAGAATATTTTGCTAAAAAAGGTTTGCGCGCTGCTTCAGGCTTGAATGTTCAGCCGGAAAATCTAGCTGATTGGGACGTGCCACAAGAAGATTATGATAATGTGATGCGTGAGCGTCGTCGCATTGTGGCATTGGTTAATGGCCCTGCGCGTGATAAATATGCTTCTAGGGTTGCACATGCACAAGTATTGTTTGATTGCTGGTTAGAGCAAGTAGATGAGCAATGGATAGGTAGCGAGCCATCCGTATGCGCTGGGCAGTTTGAGCGTGAGATAGCTTCTATTGAAAGCCAGATATTGCTTGATAGTCCTGTGATTCCGGCTAAAAATAACAAGAAGTCAGAACCTGTAGCAATGGAAGCGCAGCATAGTATTTTCTTTGGCTTTGATATGGTTGAGCTAAGTGAACGTGGTCGCGCAGTGATAGATGACATTAGTGAAATGGTGAAGCGCATGTCTGGCTATTCGGTTAATGTAGATGGCTATACCGACACTGCTGGTCCTGCTGAATATAACCAAATGCTTTCTAAAAAGCGTGCTGAAAATGTTGCAAATGCTTTGGCTGATAAAGGTGTAGATAAAGCACGGATTACTGCAACTGGTCATGGTGAGGCTAATTTGCTTGTGCCAACTGAAGATGGTGTGATTGAAAAGAAAAACCGTCGCGTTGAAGTGCGTGTTAATGGCAGCAAAGTGATTGAAGAAATGGGTGCGAGCAAGTCAGATAATAATGATGATGCAAAGCAAGTGCCTGCTGCTTCAAACTCAAGAGTTGAAAATGAAGCGGCGAATGTTTCTGTAGAAGAACAAGCAACAGTTGAAGCGGATGAAAGTCTTGCTGGCGATCGCGAGCTTCAAATGAAGCTTGATGCAAAGCCTTTTGCAGCTCAAATGCCTGAAGTTGCTCCGATTGTTGAAGACATTCAACAGCCTTCGCTTTAAGCCATATTATTTTTGAAAAATAAAACCAGCTAGGTTGTCAAGCTTAGCTGGTTTTTTTATGTCTAGCCGTGAATTTCTGACCAGTTATTACCAATTCCCACTTCAACGGTGAGGGGAACGGATAGCTGAATAGCTTTTTCCATCGTATCTTTGACAAGTTGCACAGTTTCCTCTGCTTTATTGGTTTCTACTTCCAGAATCAATTCGTCATGCACTTGCAACAGCATGGTTGTGCTTAAGCCTTTCTGCTCAATGGTGTTATGGAGCATTACCATCGCTTTTTTGATGATATCTGCCGCTGTACCTTGGAGTGGTGCATTGATTGCAGCTCGCTCGGCAAACTGTCGCATTGCGGGGTTCTTTCCTTGGATATCGCGAACAAAGCATTTGCGACCAAGAAGCGTGTTCACGTAGCCGTGCGCTTTGGCAAATTCGATGGTACTATCCATGTAATGGCGAATGCCGGGGTATTGTTTAAAATATGTTTCGATATAATGCTTGGCGTCGCTGCGGCTAATACGTAGTCGATTGGCGAGCCCAAAGGCGCTCATCCCGTAAATGATGCCAAAGTTAATTGCTTTGGCTTTGCGGCGCAGTTCTGAGGTCATCTCATCAAGCGGCACGTTAAATACCTGACTTGCTGTGGCGGCATGAATATCAAGCCCTTTAGAAAATGCGTCTTTTAAGGTTTGTATATCTGCCATATGTGCCAAAAGCCGAAGCTCAATTTGTGAATAATCAGCAGAAATAAGCTTCTTTCCTTTTGCAGCAACAAAGGCTTCTCTAATTTTATTACCTGCTTCTGTACGAGTAGGGATGTTTTGTAGGTTAGGATCGGTAGAGCTGAGTCGCCCAGTGCTGGTGGTGGCCATCGCATAGTGCGTATGCACGCGGCCATCTTCTTTTATTTGGCGCGGCAGCGCATCGGTATAGGTGCTTTTAAGTTTTGAAATCTGCCTCCATTCCAGAATATTTTCTGCAATTACATGACCACTGCCGGCAAGATCTTCAAGCACCGCGGCATCTGTGCCATATGCCCCAGTTTTAGATGTCTTTCCGCCAGTAATTCCTAACTTTTCAAAAAGCACTTCGCCCATTTGCTTAGGAGAGCCGATATTAAACTCGCAACCAGCTTGCTCATGAATGGTTTTCTCTAGCTTGGCAATACGTTGTAGAAAATCATCAGACATGGCTTTAAGCGTAGGGGTGTCAAGCGTAATACCTGCATGTTCCATTCGTGCTAACACGGCAACAAGAGGGCGCTCAACTCGCTCATAAAGGCTAAGAAGTTTGTTTTGTGCTAGCTCAAGCTTTAATATGACTGCAAGTGCTGCAATAGAGAACGAAATACGCG
>CAYGPX010000036.1:9673-10551 GCA_964351935.1 uncultured Rickettsiales bacterium
AAAATTCGCAGCGCGTGCTTGGCTTTCAGTGTCGTCTTTAATTTTATCAAAGCTTTGCCCAAGATGCGTTTCTGCAAGCGTTGCAATATCAAATTTGCTAATTTCACCACCAACGAGGTAGGCCATCAGCATTGCATCTTCAAACGGAGTGATGGTTATTTTTTCACTATAACCAAGCCTGAGTAGTGGCTTTATATCATGCCCAACTTTTAAAATAGCGCGGTTTTCGAGCATGGGTTTTAACACACCAAGGCTTTTAGAAAGTGTTACTCCTACTTCGTGTTGGCTACTATGTGCATCGGTAGCGGGTGTAAATAAATCGCCATGATGGGCAGAGGCGACTTCTACTGTTTCACAAATAGTGAGATATGCTGAAGATTTTTGATTGATAGTGAGTGCTAGCCCAACTAAATCACCTGCCTTTTTGAAGTCAGCAGCAATAGCTAAGGTTTCAATATCAGAATGCTGGTTCAGCCATTCTTGCAGCGTTGCTTCTGTGTTGAGTGTTTGAAATCTGTGTGGTTCGCTCTTTTGTTTTAAAACCGCCTTGCTTTCTTTTCCAAACGAAGCACCCGCCTCAACACGCGCCAATAGGGATTTAAAACCTTGCTCTTTTAGGAAGTTTGCTAGCTTACCATCATCAGATTGTTTCATTTGCAGTTTGCTAATTTCTAATGCCATCGGCGCGTTAAATGCAAGTGCTGCAAGCTTACGTGAAAGAAGCGCCTGTTCTTTGAATTGTTCTAAATTTTCACGTCGTTTTTTCTGTGTAATTTCATGAGTGTTTTGTAAAAGATTATCAAGTGAGCCAAAACGTATAATCAGTTCGGCTGCCGTTTTTGGGCCAATACCCGGCACGCCGGGAATGTTATCGGAGC
>CAYGPX010000037.1:0-9001 GCA_964351935.1 uncultured Rickettsiales bacterium
AGCATATACCATGCGGTGCTGCTGCATACGCGACTTACCGACAAAGCTGGCATCTTTTATTTCCGCCGCCCAATGGTCGTTATCACCGGCCAAATCACGAATAGCAATCTCCCCTTGAGGAAAAGCCTCTTTCAACATCACTTCTAATTGCTCGCGCGCTACTGGCATTGCTAAACTCTACCCTTGTTTTTTCTAGGCCTGCTCTTATACTCTAAAAGCTTTTTGGGGTAAAGAAGTGATTCATAGCCCAAAAATATTTGGCACTAATAAACTAGCGTTTAGCACATAAATATAAAAGATAAAAACCGATGAAATTAGACTCCGCAAAACGTATTGTTATTAAAGTTGGTTCAGCACTTTTGGTTGATCCGGATGATGACACGCTACGCACAGACTGGATGAGCAGCCTTGCCGCTGACCTTGCTTCGCTTTGCCAACGTGGCAAGGAAGTGATTCTGGTATCTTCGGGCGCAGTTGCCCTTGGTAAACAATACTTAAATTTGCCAGAAAGAGGCAAACTGAAATTAGAGCAAAAACAAGCAGCAGCAGCATGCGGGCAAATTGAACTCTGCAAACATTATCAGCATTTCTTTGCATCGTATCACATCACTACCGCACAAATTTTGCTTACCATTCCTGATACAGAGCGTCGTCGTCGTTACTTGAATGCCAAAAATACGCTTGATACTCTTATTGAAAACAACATTCTTCCAATCATCAATGAGAACGACACCATTGCCACGAACGAGCTACGCTATGGCGATAACGATCGCCTTGCTGCACGCGTAGCACAAATGGTAGATGCCGACTTGCTGATTTTACTTTCAGATGTTGATGGGCTTTATACAAGAGATCCTTCGGTTTATGATGATGCCGAGCATATTCCGGTGGTCAACGAAATTACCCCTGAAATTGATGCGATGGGCGGCAAACCGCTATCAGGCGTTGGTTCGGGCGGAATGCATACTAAAATTGAAGCAGCAAAAATTGCTAATATGGCAGGCTGTAACACCGTCATTGCACGTGGCCTTGATCAACACCCTATCAAGCAAATTGAAGAGGGTGCACGTCATACCTTGTTTACCTCGAACGAAACCCCTATTGGCGCTCGCAAACACTGGATTGCAAGCCATCTTGATGTGCAGGGCGAAATTATTATCGACAAAGGCGCATTAACGGCTCTACAAAAAGGCAAAAGCCTATTGCCTGCAGGCGTGATTGCAATTAAAGGAAGTTTTGAGCGCGGCGATGCGGTACTTATTCGCGATTGGCAAAACCACGCTGTTGGCAAGGGCTTGGTTGCTTATTCCTCAGAAGATTCTGAAATCATCCGCGGTCAACAAAGCGGTGCAATCGAGCATTTGCTTGGTTTTTCTGGCCGCATCGAACTCATTCACTCTGACAACCTCGTCATCACCAATAAGTAGGAGCAACTGTCATGAAATCGCAAACAAGGCTAAACGACATGAGCGTAGAAGATCAAATGCAAGCCATTGGCCAAAACGCCAAGAAAGTTTCCCTCACCCTTGCAGAGGCAAGCACCGAGGCTAAAAATAAAGCATTAAACGAAGCCGCCAAAGCACTGCGTGCTCAACAAAAAGCAATTTTAGATGCCAATGCAAAAGATTTGCAAGCAGGTCGTGAAAAAGGGCTAGATAAAGCCATGCTTGATCGCTTGGCACTGGATGAAAAACGCATTAACGCCATTGCGCAAGGCTTGGAAGACATCGCAAAATTGGATGATCCCGTAGGCAAACTGCTTACCAGCTGGGAACACCCAAACGGCTTAAAAATCTCAAAAGTATCTGTGCCGCTTGGCGTTATTGGCATTATTTACGAATCGCGCCCAAATGTGACGGCAGATGCAGGCGCGTTGTGTCTCAAATCTGGTAACGCCGCAATTTTGCGCGGTGGCTCTGAAAGCTTTCACTCGTCACGTGCGATTGCTGCTTGCTTGCAAGATGGTTTAAAATCAGCGGGGCTTCCTGCTGAAGCCATTCAACTCGTACCAACAACTGATCGCGATGCGGTAGGTGAAATGCTGCGCATGCATCAATATATCGATGTGATTGTGCCACGTGGTGGCAAAGGCCTGTGCGCACGCGTGCAGAAAGAAAGCCTTGTACCAACCCTTTTGCACCTAGACGGCAACTGCCACACTTACGTGCATGAAAAAGCCGACGAAGCCATGGCAATTGATGTGATAGAAAATGCAAAGCTACGCCGCACCGGCATTTGCGGGGCAACGGAATCGGTTGTGATTGATCGTGCTATTGCAAAATCGCTCCTTCCAAAGCTGGCAGATAGGCTGCTAGAGCAAGGGTGTGAACTGCGCGGCGATAAAGAAGCGATTAGCATTGATAAACGCCTGAATGCAGCAACTGAGGAAGATTGGGATACTGAATATCTGGATGCCATTCTTGCCATTAAAATTGTGGATGGCTTAAACGAGGCAGTTGATTTTGTGAACACCCACAGCTCGCATCATACCGATGCCATCATCACGGGCGATAAGGCAGCAGCTGCAAGCTTTTTGAAACGTATTGATAGTGCGATTGTAATGCATAACGCCTCTTCGCAATTTGCCGATGGCGGCGAGTTTGGCATGGGTGCTGAAATTGGCATCGCCACCGGACGCTTACACGCACGTGGCCCTGTTGGGGTTGAGCAGCTCACCACCTTTAAATATCAGGTAGAAGGAAGTGGGCAAACCCGTCCTAAATAAACCACGTAAAAAAATTGGCCTTTTGGGCGGATCGTTTAACCCCGCCCATGATGGACATCTTTACATTAGCCAGAAAGCGATTGAGCTTTTGCAGTTGGATGAGGTGTGGTGGGTTCTTTCCCCGCATAACCCACTCAAAGATCAGCGTACCATCTGGCCATATGAAGAACGGGTGAAAAGCATCGATTCCCTAATTCATGATCAGCCACACATTCACCTGTGTGAAATTGAAAGCAATATCAATAGCCAATATACGGTAGATACATTAGCCCACCTGAAGCAAGCGCATCCACAGCATCACTTCATCTGGCTGATGGGCGAGGATAACTTATATAGCTTTCATCGCTGGCATAGGTGGGAAGAAATTGCACAGTCGATGCCCATTGCCGTGATGGCGCGCAAGGTAGAGATGGAAGCAAACTATCAGAAAGGCTTGCTTTCACCTGAATTTGCAACCACTCGCATAAATGAAAAAGAGGCTACGGCGCTGCATCAAGCTACCACACCTGCATGGGTATTTCTGCCCATTGAGCATCATCCGCTTTCGAGCACAAAGATACGTTCATTGGATAGATAAAACAATCAAATCAAATTTAGAGAAACTTCCAAGAAGTGAATATAGAATCAGTGCATAAACTGTTCGCGTACGATGCGCTCTTCGAGCGAATGGCCTTCGTCGAACAACAGCCGTAATGACTTACTCATATCTTCCGTCACTTGCACTTCCACTACATCACGAATTTCGGTAAAATCGGCCACGGCACTGACAGGACGTTTTTTAGGCGAAAGCACATCAAATTGAATCATCGCCTTATGCGGCAACAGCGCACCGCGCCAACGCCTTGGCCTGAATGGGCTGATGGGCGTGAGTGCCAATAAATCCGTTCCGAGTGGAATAATCGGCCCATTGACTGAAAGATTATAGGCCGTGCTTCCCGCAGGCGTTGAAACTAAAATGCCATCGCACACTAACTCAGGCAGGCGCACTTTTTCATCAATGGAAAGGCGAAGCTTAGCCGCTTGCCGCGTTTCACGCAGAAGTGACACCTCGTTGATGGCAAGCGCGTGATGCTCTTTGCCTTCGCGGTCTTTGGCCATCATATGCAGCGGATGGAGTGTTTCACCCGTTGAGAAATTAATGCGGTGAAGCAGATTTTCTTCTCTAAACTCGTTGAGCAAAAAACCAACCGTGCCGCAATTCATTCCGTAAAAGGGGATGTTGCAATCCATGTATTGGTGCAAGCAATGTAGCATAAACCCATCACCGCCAAGCACAATGATAGCTTGCGCCTTCTCAGGCTCACAAAATGTGTGATGCTGTTCCAGCTTTTCTTTGGCTTCGCGCGCGACTTTAGAATCATCCGCAAGGCAGGCCAGCCGCTTAATCGTTAATTTCGTCACAGAATGCTCACTCCGTTCAATCCGATCTCCATTTCCCATAGTAGCGCAAAAACACACGTGCTTCCATGGTTTTTTACGTTATAATATTTTTTAAGAAAATAACCGTTGGGATAATTGCATGGGCGCAAGCTTGCACGAAGGCATCACTAATTTACGCAGTTTTCTGCCTGATTTACCGTCAAAACCAGGGGTTTATCGCATGGTGGATGCTAAGGGCAAGGTGCTTTATGTAGGCAAAGCCAAGCTGCTTGCCAAACGCGTAGCACAATATACCCATGGCGAGCGGCTGGCATATCGCATTCAGCTGATGGTAGCGCAAGTGGTAACGCTTGAATATACCATCACCAACACCGAAGCTGAAGCCTTGCTGCTGGAAGCCAACCTTATCAAGCAGCTTTCGCCGCGTTTTAACATCTTGCTAAAAGACGATAAAACCTATCCGTATCTGCTCATAACGGGTGATCATCCCTACCCCAGAATTTGTAAATATCGCGGCAACCGCAAGGAAAAGGGCCGCTATTTTGGCCCTTACGCCACTGCAGGTGCTATGCGCCATATCATTACCGATTTGCAGAAAGCTTTTCTCATCCGTCCCTGCACGGATAGTTTTTTTGCTGCGCGCACACGGCCATGCATGGAATATCAGATTAAGCGCTGTTCTGCACCATGTGTAGACAAAATCTCGAAGGAGGATTATGCCGCACTGGTGGAGGATACCGTAAAATTTCTTTCTGGCAAAAACCGTGAGATACAGGAGCAGCTAGCACAGCTAATGCATAGCGCCAGCGAAGCCATGGAATTTGAGCAAGCTGCTGCTTTGCGAGATCGCATTCGCGCGCTTAACCAAATTCAATCGCGCCAAAGCGTCGAGATACAATCGGTGGATGATGCAGATATCTTCGCGCTTTATAGTGAAAATGATATGGTCTGCGTGCAGGCTACCTTTTTCAGAAAAGGGCGCAATCTTGGTGGCAAGGCATACTTCCCTGAGCATGTGGAGGAGCTAAAAGAGGGTGAAATTCTACGCGATTTTGCGCTACAGTTTTATCAAAACCACCCTGTGCCAGAGAAGATTTTGTTCTCGCACCCAGCCGAAGACGCCGCCATGCTGCAAGAGGCACTTTCGAGCCTGTGTGAAAATGGCAAAACAAAAATCAGTACTCCAGAGCGCGGCGAAAAGCGCGAGTTGGTGCTGCAATCGCTTACCAACGCCAAAGCTGCCTTCCAACAGAAAGTTTCAAGCGCCACCAAACGTAAAGAAACCTTAGTGGCACTGCAAAGCCTGTTTGATTTGCCAACTATGCCAGCACGTATTGAAGTGTATGATAACAGTCATGTGATGGGCACACATCAGGTGGGTGCGATGATTGTTGCCACGCCAGAGGGCTTCCAGAAACGTAGCTATCGTCGCTTTAACATTCGCTCAACCGAGCTTGCCCCCGGTGATGATTATGGCATGATGCGTGAAGTACTCACCCGCCGCCTAACGCGCCTGCTGCAAGATAGCGCCGAATACCAGCCGGGCATATGGCCTGATATTTTGCTGATTGATGGCGGAAAAGGACAGCTGAGCAGCGTGATGCAAGTGCTGGACGAGATGAAACTTGCAGATAAAATTAAGTGTGTTGCTATTTCTAAAGGGCCAGACCGCAATGCCGGTAGAGAACAGTTCCATATACGTGGGCGCGAAACGTTCTCGCTTCCTATCACGGATCCCGTTCTCTTTTATTTACAAACTATCCGCGACGAAGCACACCGCTTTGCTATTGGCAGCCACCGCGCCAAACGTGCTAAAGCACTGACTAAATCGACATTGGATGACGTGCCTGGCATTGGCGGCAAGCGCAAAACTATGCTACTCAGGCATTTTGGTTCAGCCAAATCAGTTGCGGAAGCAACTTTGGAAGAGTTGCTCAAAGTGGATGGCATCAACCAAGCACTGGCTGAGGAAATCTATCGTTTTTATCATGGATAAAAATGGGGAAGAAGATAAGCAGCCGAGCTACTAAAAAAGCAATAGCCCTGAAAAAGTTAGAACAGTTTTCCAAGGCTATCACCAATATTCAACTATTTTTTAAGCAGCTCATCAAATATTTCTTGATAGAACTCATAATCCTGACCGCCACTATGCAGCTCGCCATTGATGACGAATGACGGGGTGGCGTTGATGTTGAAGGCTTTTGCACCATCAAGCTTTTGGGTAAGCAGGTGCAACTCCAAATCTTTATCTTTCAAGCATGCGTCATATTGCTCAGCCGAAATGCCAGCTAGCTTGCCAATATTCCCTAAAAGCTCAAGGTAATTCTTTTTGCCAACCCAGCTCGATTGTGTACGGAAAATGGCATTATTCAAGCGGTGATAGGTATCTTCATCCGTTGCGCAATGCGCCAGCATTGAAGCACGCAGTGCAGGCTCGTTAAGCGGAAAATCACGCATTACCAACTTCACTTTACCGGTTTCGATATAGGTTTCTTTAATTTTTGGAAGCACGTTCAAATGAAAATCTGCGCAATGCGAGCACGAAAGCGAGGCATATTCAATCATCGTAATTGGCGCATCGGCATTGCCCAACACTTTATCTTTCGGGGTGATGACGAGCACTTCTTCTTTGCTCACTTGTTTTACAGCGGGCGCTTCTTCGGCCTTTGCGGCAAAAGGCAAGGCAACCAAAAGTGTAAGGCAAAGTGAGGTGAGTAGCGTGCGCATGTGTCATTCTCCATTAATCAACAATAAGGTAAAGAATTGTAACGCCAAGATGCGTGAGAGTCAATGCTTTGGCGGAGTGAGTGTAATCAGGTTATTAACGCCCCATAGAGCCCCGTTTAAATCTGGCGGCCATATCCAAAAGGGAATCTCGAGCAGCCGAAACTAGCCATGGTAGCCCACTTAAATTTATTCTCTCCTCTTCCTGTGTTTCCTCTTTCTTTGTTTTCTCTTTCACATGCTTCACTGCTTCATTACCAGTTGCACTCACTTCATTTCTTAATTGCTCCGATATCATTCTCTCTAAATTAGTCTTTGGAGTCTCATTCTCATGCGCTAGCTGTGCTGCCTTTAGCTGCTTTCCCATAGATTGAGGTAAAACGCTATGCTGAAATGCCGCTGCCACTGATGATTTCAATTTACTTTTAGACATAATTACTGAAATATATTATGTTGATTACCTATCAAAAGATAATATCACATAAATCTTAACGAAATCTTAATAGATGCTGTATTTTTTGCTTATATTGTTGTTTTCGTTCGCACGCCACTAAGGCTTACGCTGCATGAGCAGCGGCGCGCATTCGCGCTTTAATAGTCGTTTTTACTTCTGTGCCATTCTTCAAGTAAAACGACTATATCTTGTGATACGGATGGTTGTTGAGAATGGTATAGGCGCGGTAAACCTGCTCGGCCAGCATGGTGCGCACCAAAAAATGCGGCCACGTCATTTTGCCAAACGAAATAGTGGCATCTGCCTGTTGTTTGAGAAGATTGCCATGCCCAAATGCACCACCGATGAAAAAGCAAATTTGCCCGCGCCCTTCATCTTGATAGCGCTCTAGCATCGCAGCAAATGCGGGGCTATCCATGGCTTTTCCGTGTTCATCTAAAATGATTTTTACTGCCTTTTCAGGCGCAAGCCCTAGCAGCAATTCGGCTTCACGTTCTTTGAGTTTTTCGGGAGGTAGCGTGCGTTTTTCTTCTGCCTCTTTAAAGCTGCACTGCCATGGCAGCCGCGTGAGGTAAGACGCAGCCATTTGCATCTCAGCACATCCTGATTTTGCCTTGCCAATTGCAGCTATGGTAAGCTTCATCGATAAACCTTTAAATTACGTGTACGTTTATCGCACAATTCTTACGCAAAAATGCGCGTCTAAAATTTTGTTTGAGTGAGAGCGCCAAGGCAAAGTGAAACACACAAAGCCCTAATGTAACACCCTATTCATGAAAAATTAGAGGCGCTATAAAGCTGCACATGCCAGAATGAGAGCCGGATGAGCTGCCAGCAACATTTACCTTTAACAGAACAACGAAACCTTAGCTTACCGCTTCGGCTTCAAGCACAGGGGCTGCCCACATTTTTTCCAGATTATAATACTCACGCATTTCTGGTTTAAAAAGATGAACAATCACATCACCGGTATCAACTAACACCCAATGACCGGTTTCCTGCCCTTCCATTTCAAGGAAAGGAGCACCAGCTTCTTTAAGTGTATCGTGGAGACGGCGTGCGATGGATGCCACGTGCCTATCAGATGTTCCTGAGGCGATGACCATATAATCCGCCATATCGCTCTTACCGTGCAGATCGATTAAAACAACATCATCTGCTTTGCTATCTTCAAGCGATGCTTGAATCAGCGAGGTAAGATCTTTTATTGCGGAAGGAAAGACTAGAGCTTTTATGACACTATCCTCCTGTTTGAGTTAGGTTGATTAACTAGCCTGATACCATTGTACATGCTTTCAGCAGTATGTGCTAGTGTTTTTGACAAAAAACTTTAAAAATCTTCAGGGAAACAGCGGGGTTTTGGCAGGAGGGAGGTTCCGGGTTGAAACTTTGAACGCAAGGGAGATACATAAGGAGTGCAAAGCAGAATGGAGCAACCCGGAACTGCTACCCATAGTAGCCACTTCAATCATATATGTCAATATATAGTATTTATGCAAAAATCTAGGCTTTCTGCCCGTTTCAAAAAATCAAGTGAAAATATTTTATTTTTTGATAAAAATTTACCATATATAGTAGGAATACTTCTAGCATCACACCATTGTTTGTGGTTTAATAGGAGTAGCAGCAATGAAAGCACATTGCCCTCGCTGGAAATCAGGCAGATTTCCTTGTTTTTCGTAAAAATAAGCGCCAGTTAGGCTAAAAATGAGAACCCT
>CAYGPX010000037.1:9011-10456 GCA_964351935.1 uncultured Rickettsiales bacterium
CCTCTAAACAAGAATGAGGCATCATGGATAGCTCTTCTCCTAATTTACTTTCGGCAATGCGTGAGCGCATCCGCTTTCTGGGCGAACGTCAGGCGGTGATTACGCAAAATATTGCAAACGCCAACACTCCGGGTTTTAAAGCAAAAGACCTTGCTACTCCCAGTTTTAACGAACTATTGGGCGGCAAGAAACCTGGTGGGGTGCAGCTGGCAGTCACTTCGCCAAAGCATTTTCGCCCCGCCATGCAAACCAGTAGCTATCAAAAATTTGAAGTGGAAGCGAATGAAACAGCTCCCGATGGCAACAATGTTGTGCTTGAAGAGCAAATGATGGATATGGCACAAATCAGCCTCGACTATCAAACCACCATCAATCTGTATCAGAAGATGGGCGGTATGATAAAATTGGCTCTGGGTCGTGGCCAATAATTACTATAAAGCTTAAAGGGTAAGTGACTATGGATTTAAATCAATCACTCCAAATTTCAGCCTCGGGTATGAAAGCACAAAGCGCGCGCATGCGCGTGGTGGCACAAAATCTTGCCAATGCCAACTCAACAGGCACAAGCCCAAACGAAGCCCCATATCGCCGCAAAACCATTACCTTTCAAAATGTGATGGATAAGCAAATTGGCACAGAAGTAGTGACCGTTGCAAAAGTGGGGGTAGATAAAAGTGATTTTAAAGCCAGATTTGACCCCGGCCACCCAGCCGCCAATGCAGAAGGCTATGTGCTACTTCCTAATGTAAGCACCACTATGGAAATGATGGATATGAAAGAAGCACAGCGCAGCTATGAGGCAAACTTAAGCGCAATCGAAACCTCTAAATCGATGCTAACCCAAACCATTCAGCTGCTTAGGCCGTAAATTACTTATATAGATTTTTAGCTTATTTTTATTCACACGGGAGTTTTTAGTTTTATGTCAGGCATTAGTTTTCAATCCGCCATCAACGCTTATAGCAATGCCGCTAATATGGCCAAAAATGTAACACCTTCTGCCGGAGAAGATGGCGCTAAAGCTTTTGCCAACGTGCTGCAAAGCACCGTGAATAACGCTACCAATCAACTGCGCACCGCTGAGACTTATTCAGCCAAGGCACTTGTCAACCAAGCGGATATTACGGATGTTGTAACTGCTGTAAATAAAGCAGAAACCACTTTACAGACAGTGATTGCCTTGCGTGATAGACTTATCACAGCACATCAAGACATCATGAAGATGCCAATTTAGTTGTGAAGGCCCATCGTGGTGTGCTAAGTAATAACTTGAGTACAACGCCAAAGCCCACACCAAGGAGCGTCCGATGGATGCAGTAGATGCCCTCGAAATTGCAAAAATGGCCATTTATGTGCTATTAAAAATTTCTCTGCCTTTAATGCTGGTGGCGCTGGCAGTGGGTTTGCTTATCTCGTTTTTTCAGGCCATCACCCAAATTCAGGAA
>CAYGPX010000038.1:0-5880 GCA_964351935.1 uncultured Rickettsiales bacterium
CTATTTGTAAATAAAAGGTTAATTCTGGTAAAAGCGCATCGTTTCTGCTATATAAGAGCGTTTTAAAGCATATAATACGTTTGATACATGGCAGAAATTTCATTTATAAAAATGCATGGGCTCGGCAATGATTTTGTCATTATCGATACCAGAGAACATCCACTCTCACTTTCTACAGATGCAATTAAACGCATTTGTGATAGGCATTTGGGTGTGGGGTGCGATCAATTGGTGTTGATTTCACATTCGCAACGTGCAGATTGTAGGGTGCATTTTTATAATGCAGATGGCTCTGAGTCGGGTGCGTGTGGTAATGCGAGTCGTTGCGTTGCCTCACTTATGATGTATGAATCGGGCAGAAGTGTTGCGACCATTGCTACTAATGCCGGAATGATTTCGTGTGATTTAACCGATGATGGTTGGATTACTGTAAATATGGGTAAAGCAAAAACCAGCTGGCAGGCAATTCCTTTAGCATACGAATGCGATACATTGCATGTGCCCTTAGAAGAGGGCGTGTTGAAAGATCCGGTATGTATAAATGTTGGCAATCCACATGCGGTGTTTTTTGTAGATGATGTGGATGAAGTGCCACTCAAAGAGCTGGGGTCTAAATTAGAACATCATTCACTTTTTCCTGAACGCGCTAATATTGAAGTGGTGCAAGTTGTTTCCAGAAGTCATATTCGCATTCGTGTGTGGGAACGTGGTTCAGGCGAAACAAAAGCATGCGGAACAGGTGCGTGCGCAGCAGCAGTTGCTGCTATTCGTCGTGATTTATGCGATAGAACAGTGCTAGTGAATCTTTTGGGTGGTGATTTGGAAGTGAGCTTACATACCAACATGGATGTAACGTTGAGTGGTCCTATTGCCATTAGTTTTGCCGGAGTGATGGATGAAGAGCTTTGGCTTGGAGAGAGAGAAGATGGCGATGATACGTGAGGTTGTCACATTTGGCTGTCGACTTAATACCTATGAAAGCGAAGTGATTCGCCGCAATCTTGACCATGCTCCAAAGGATAAAGACGTTATTGTATTTAATACATGTGCGGTAACAAAAGAAGCTGAACGTCAGGCGCGGCAGTCAATTCGTCGTGCGCGTCGGAAGCATCCAGATGCTGAGATAATTGTGACGGGCTGTTCTGCGCAAATTCATCCTGAGCAATATGCTAAGATGTCTGAAGTAAGCGCAGTGCTTGGTAACGAAGAAAAAATGCAAGCCACGCACTTCGAACGGCTTTTTAGCGCTCAAAAAGAAGATTTGCGAGTGCAGGTTAATGATATTATGTCGATTACTGAAACTGCATCGCATATGGTATCGAGTTTGGAAGGGCGGAGTCGTGCCTTTGTGCAGGTGCAAAATGGTTGTAATCACCGCTGCACATTCTGCATCATTCCTTTCGGCAGAGGCAATAGCCGCTCTGTTGCTATGGGTGAAGTAGTAAATGAAGTAAGAAGCTTGGTGGCTAATGGCTATAAGGAAGTGGTGCTCACCGGTGTTGATATGACGGATTATGGCAAGGACTTGCCCGGCACGCCAACATTAGGGCAAATGGTGAGGCGCTTGCTAAGCCTTGTACCTGATTTACCAAGGTTAAGGCTCTCTTCAATTGATGTAGCGGAAATTGATGATGAGCTCTTTGAGCTTATTACGCGCGAGCCGCGCTTTATGCCGCATGTGCATATTTCGCTGCAAGCGGGTGATGACATGATACTAAAGCGTATGAAGAGGCGACATACGCGTCAGAATGTGGTAGATTTTTGCCGCAATGTGCGCAAAATTCGTCCCGAAGTAGCCTTCGGTGCTGATATTATCGCAGGCTTCCCAACTGAAGATGATGCGATGTTTGAAAATACCCGCGCACTTATTGCTGAAGCAGGCATACAGCATTTGCATATTTTCCCTTATTCTGAGCGCGATGGCACACCTGCAGCAAAAATGCCTCAAGTACCACTAGCTATAAGAAAACAGCGCGCAGCAGCTCTTCGTGCTGAAGGTGAGAAGGAATTGCAACGCTTTTTGCGGGCGAAGGTTGGTAAGGTTGAGCATTATATTGTGGAAAATGATGGCACGGCACGTGGTGAAGATTTTATCCATATGCGCTTAGAAGAAAAAGATGTTAAAGCGGGTACAGTCATTAAAGCCAAAGCTATAGGTGTTGATGGGCAAATGTTAATGGGCGAGGTGGTCGCATGAGTATTTGGCCTTTTGGTAAAGGTAAGAAAAAAGAGAAAGCGCTAGATGAGGTATACGCAGCAGAGCAAGAAGTGCCTGAAGTTGAGGCTGAATCTGAAGTTTCTTTAAAGCCTGAAGTGGCGTCAAAAGACTTAATTGAAAATACACAAGAAATAGAAAAATCTAGTGAGCCTTCTGAGGCTGAGCCTAATGAAGTTGCTACTACTGTTGTAGAGGAAGAAGCTGCATCAGGCTGGCTTGGTCGCCTAAAAAAAGGGCTTGGCAAAAGCTCATCTAAGCTTGGTTTGGGCTTAAAGCAAATTTTTACTGCGCGTAAGCTTGATGATGAAATGCTTGAGGAGTTGGAGGATTTATTAATTGCCTCCGATTTTGGCGTAAAAACAGCTGCTGCAATTGTAGCCGATTTAGCCAAAAACAAATATGATAAAGAAATTAGTGGTGATGAAGTGCGAGAAATTCTGGTGAGTCATATCACTGAAAAGCTTTCACCTGTTACGCTGCCGCTTGCAGTTAAGCGCGATAAACATCCGCATGTTATTTTGTTTTGTGGTGTTAATGGCGCAGGGAAAACCACCACGATTGGTAAATTTGCCAACCAGTTTATAGAAGATGGTTTAAAAGTGATGGTGGCAGCAGGCGATACCTATCGCGCTGCTGCAGTTGAGCAATTGGCTGAGTGGGCAAAGCGCTCAGGCTGTGGCTTTGTGAGAGGGGCAGAAAATGCTGACCCAGCCAGTGTTGCTTATACAGCCTTAGAACAAGCAAAAGCTGAGAGTGCCGATGTGTTGTTAATTGATACGGCAGGGCGCTTGCAAAATAAAGCCAATTTGATGGAGCAGCTTGTAAAAGTGGTGCGCGTGATAAAGAAACTCGACGAAACAGCGCCGCATGATGCTGTGATTGTGCTAGATGCAACCACGGGGCAAAATGCACATTCACAAGTGAAAACATTTGGTGAAATGATTGGTGTAACAGGTATGATTATTACCAAGCTTGATGGAACGGCTAAAGGTGGTGTTGTAGTTGGCTTAGCGGCAGAATATCAGCTGCCTATCCATGCTATTGGTGTGGGGGAATCTATTAAAGATTTACGCGCATTTGATGCAGTAAGTTTTGCCAAAGGGCTGGTGGGGTAAGTTTCTAGAGAGTTTTTTCTAAAACCACTGGTATTTCATTATCACGCACCTATAATGCACATATAGATAATGCGTTAGATATGGTGGCTATGAAATACTCACATTTACTTTCTTCCTTGCTGATCGTTTCCGTGCTTTGTATTTCTGCTTGTAGCAGCAAAGATAAGTCAATCGAATCAAAGCTTTCTGCAGAAGATATGTATGAAGAAGCGACGGCTGACCTTGCAAAAAGAAGCTATAATAGTGCGGTTGAGCTATTTGAAGATATTGAGCGAACCTATCCCTATTCCCCACTTGCTACAAAATCAAAACTGATGGCCGGTTATACACAATATCGCGATGGTCAGTATGATAGCGCAATTAATTCACTCGAGCGTTTTATTAAGCTACATCCGGGCAACAAGGATGTGGCCTATGCCTACTACTTAAAATCACTTTGCTATTATGAGCAAATTACCGATGTTGGTCGCGATCAGGGGATAACTGAAAGTGCACGTGCTGCACTCAAAGAATTGGTGGCGCGCTTCCCTGAAAGTGAATATGCGCGTGATGCAACACTGAAAATTGATTTGGTGCAAGATCACTTAGCAGGAAAAGAAATGGAAGTAGGTCGTTTTTATCTTAAAAATGGCGAAGCGGTTGCAGCTATCAATCGCTTTAAGAAAGTGGTGAATGACTATCAAACTACCGCACATATCCCCGAAGCACTGCACCGTTTGGTTGAAAGCTACCTGATGCTTGGTGTGGTGCCTGAAGCGCAAAAATATGCAGCGGTGCTTGGTAATAACTTTCCTGGCAGTAAATGGTATCAACAGAGTTTTAATTTAATGGAATCTAAAGGCTTTACATTTAATAAAAATGCAATTGAAAGCAAAACTCCTTCAGTGCTCGATAAAGTATGGCCATTTTCTTCCGAAGAAACAGTAAAAACACCTGAATAAGAGACTATTAAATGCTGCTTAGTCTTTCCATTCGTAACATTGTATTGATTGAATCGCTTGATATTGCGATGGAATCTGGCCTGTGCGTGCTTACGGGTGAAACAGGCGCTGGAAAATCGATATTATTGGATGCGCTTGGCTTTGTGCTTGGTGAACGTGCTAGTGCAAGGCTCCTTCGCCATGGCGAGGATAAGGGTAGCGTGGTAGCGGTGTTTGATGTTGCCAGCAATGAAGTAATTCAGCAAAAACTAAATGAGTTAGAAATTGACGCACAAGAAGGCGAGCTTTATTTGCGTCGCTCACTTGATAGTGCAGGCAAAAGTCGTGCTTTTATTAATGATGTGGCTGTTGGTGTGCAAAGCCTAAAGCTTTTGGCTGAAAACCTATTAGAGATTCACGGTCAGCACGAGCAAAGCGGTCTGCTTTCTTGGGTGGTGCATCGTAGTATCTTAGATGAATTTGGCAGTTTGCAGCCGCTGCTAAAGCAAGTTTCAGAAGCATTCACTAGTTTTAGGAAGTTACAAGATGCGCTAGAAAATCACCAAAAGAACCGTGAGGAAGCAGCGCGCGAAGAAAGCTATTTACGCTTTGTGGTGGGCGAACTTGAAAAGTTAGATGTAAAATCGGGCGAAGATGAACAGCTTTCACAGAAGCGCAACCAGTTGATGCATCGCGAGAAAACAGCAGATGCATTATCACGTGCGCTACAACTTCTTAGTGGTGAGCAAGATGTGGCTGCTAGCCTGCAATCAGCGCAATCTGCCTTGTTAGCGGTTGTAGAGTATATGCCAAAACTTTCTGCTGTGGTTGAAATGCTTGAGCGTTCGGCGATTGAAGTGAATGAAGCGGTGGCAGAGCTGGAAGAGTTAAATAATACGGATGATGGTGAAGAAGCCTCGCTTGAGTTGGTGGAGGAGCGCCTATTTGCACTTCGCGCAGTGGCGCGTAAATATGGTGTTGAAGTAGATGGTTTAAGTGATTTTGCTAATGAAATGGCAGCAAAGCTTGCACTACTCAGTGACGAAGCGAGTGATGTAGATGCACTTAAGCGTAGGTGCGAGCAGGCAAAAGAGGCGTATCTTGTGCTTGCTAATACGCTTTCAAAAGCAAGAGCAGAGGCAGCTAAGCACTTAGAGCAACGCGTAAGCGCTGAGCTTTCTGGGCTTAAAATGCAGCAGACGCGCTTTGAGGTTAATATTCAGGCGGTGGATGAGCCTAGCTGGAGTGAGCAGGGTGTTGATAAAGTGCAATTTATTGCTAGTACCAACCCCGGCACACCACTTGCACCGATTGCTAAAATTGCTTCAGGTGGTGAGCTATCCCGTTTTATGTTGGCATTGAAAGTAGCACTGGCGCATGTGAAATCAGTGCCTACACTTGTTTTTGATGAGGTGGATACCGGTATTGGTGGTGCGGTGGCTGATGCGGTGGGTAAGCGTCTTGCGGTGTTGGGTAAATTTGCACAAGTATTGGTGGTAACACATCAGCCGCAAGTTGCTTCGAAAGGTACGTATCACTTAAAAGTTTCAAAAGAATCGACAAGTAGTGGTACTTTTACCAAAGTTTCTGCTCTTAGCGATGCTGAGCGTCAGGAAGAATTGGCGCG
>CAYGPX010000038.1:5890-10407 GCA_964351935.1 uncultured Rickettsiales bacterium
GTATGTTAGCTGGCGAAGAAATTACCAGTGAAGCGCGCGCAGCAGCTGGGAAATTATTACAAGCCGAAGGGGTATAAGAGATGGATTTGTTCGAGCAGCAAGCCCTTTCTTCTATCCCCCCTAATCAGCTATCAAAAGAGCAGGCTGAGAATGAAATATCTAGATTATACAATGAAATAAAGCGCAATGATAATCTATATTATCAAGATGATGCGCCTGCTATTAGCGACAGTGAATATGACACGCTTCGCTTGCGACTTGAGGCCATAGAGCAACGCTTTCCAGAGTTGATAAATACAGAAAGCCCTACACAAAAAGTAGGTGCTGCACCTGCTGAGAAGTTTGGGAAAGTAGTGCATAAAGTTTCGATGCTGTCGCTTTCAAATGCGTTTGATATGAGTGATGTTGCTGACTTTGCACAGCGGATACGTCGCTTTTTAGGGCTTGGAGAAGGTGAGGCGGTGGAGCTATGGTGTGAGCCAAAGATTGATGGGCTTTCATTCTCTGCGCGCTACGAAAAAGGTGTGTTTGTGCAAGCTGCAACGCGTGGTGACGGGCAGGTGGGTGAGGATGTAACGGCAAATGTAGCAACCATCGCAACACTTCCAAATAAACTCAAAGGTAATGCGCCGGATGTGCTTGAAATTCGCGGTGAAATTTATATGCCACATGCGGCATTTACGGCGCTTAATCAGCAGCGTGTGGCCGATGGTGAACCTGAGTTTGCAAATCCTCGTAATGCTGCGGCAGGCTCGCTCAGGCAGTTGGATTCTGCCATTACAGCAAGCCGACAGCTAAATTACTTTGCTTATGGACTTGGTGAATTAAGCCAGCCCATTGCTGATACGCAAAGTGGCATTATTAGTGCGCTAAAATCCTTTGGTTTTTGTGTCAATCAAGACAGTGAGATTTGTAGCGGTTTGGAATCAGTGGCGGCTTATTACGAATTGCGCTACGCGGCACGTCCTAGGCTTGAATATGATATTGATGGTTTGGTGTATAAAGTAGAGCGTCTTGATTGGCAGCAGCGACTTGGATTTGTGAGTCGCAGCCCTAGATGGGCGATAGCACATAAATTTCCTGCTGAGCAGGCGAAAACCACTTTGCGTGCAATTACAGTGCAAGTTGGTCGTACTGGTGCGCTCACTCCCGTTGCAGAGCTTGAACCCATTAATGTGGGTGGCGTGGTGGTTTCTCGAGCAACATTGCACAATGAAGATGAAATTAAGCGAAAAGATATAAGAGTTGGCGATACGGTGGTGATACAGCGCGCTGGCGACGTGATACCTCAAGTGGTATCGGTTGATATGAAGTTACGCCCTAGTGATAGTGTGGCGTTTGTGTTTCCTAAATGTTGCCCCGTTTGTGGCTCTCATGTGATAAAAGAAGAAGGCGAGGTGGTAGCGCGATGCTCGGGTGGGCTTACATGTTCAGCACAAGCGGTGGAGCGGTTGAAGCATTTTGTATCGCGCAATGCATTTGATATTGATGGGCTGGGAACGAAGCAAGTTGAAGCATTTTTTGCGGACGAACTACTCAAAACCCCCGCCGATATTTTTAGGCTTTATGAACATGAGGCTGCGCTTAAAAAACGCGAAGGGATGGGTGAAAAATCAGTTGATAAGCTATTAAAGTCAATTGAAGAAAAACGTTCCGTGGAATTTGCGCGGTTTATTTATGCCCTTGGCATTCGTCACGTTGGGCAAAATACAGCAAAGCTTCTAGCAGAATCTTACGGTGATTTTATAAGTTGGAGAGATGCAATGCTTGAGGCGGTAAAGCAAGGCGTCTCATCATTGCCTTATGAGGATTTATTGGCAATTGATGGTGTTGGAAAGGTGGTCGCTGAGGCCATTTTTGAATTCTTCAATGAAGTTAATAATCTAAATGAACTATCTGATTTGCAAGGATTTCTTAATATATTGAATCAAAATTCTCCTAAATCTGATAGTGTGGTTTCAGGAAAGACGGTTGTGTTTACTGGTACGTTAGAAACCATGACTCGCCAAGAGGCAAAAGCAAAAGCTGAAGCATTGGGGGCTAAAGTTTCAGGCTCGGTTTCCGCTAAAACAGATATAGTCGTGGCGGGAGCAGATGCAGGCTCAAAATTAAAGAAAGCTCAAGCGTTAGATGTGAAAGTTTTGAGTGAACAAGAATGGAAAATATTAGTAGGAATAGAATGAAAAGTAAAAAATTAGATAGCTTAGTTAATTATTTGAAGAATAACTCTATTAATGGACTTGTAATTCCTTCTAATGATGCATTTCAGAGCGAATATGTGCCAAAGCATGCAAGGCGATTGGAGTGGTTAACGGGCTTTAGTGGTTCAAATGGAGTTGCGGTTGTGCTGGCTTCGGGCGAGGCTGCGTTTTTTACTGATGGGCGTTATACTATTCAGGCAGAAAGCGAGGTAGCTGAAGGGTTTGAGTGCTTTAATATAGCTGATAAAAAGCCATGGGACTGGTTGGCTGAGCATGCAAAGGACGAAGAAATTGCTTTTGATCCATGGTTGCACACACAAACTGGGCTTGAATCTTATAAAAAAGTTGATGAATTTAAGCTTTTCCCTATTGAGGTGAATCCAATAGATGTGCTTTGGTGCGATAAGCCTGTGCCAGCAGCTAAGATTATTGAGGCTCATCCAACTGAGTTTTCCGGCAAGGCTTTTAAAGATAAGCTAGAGCCGCTTTCTTCTTTTCTAAAGCAGCATAGTGCTGATTATCTGCTCTTAACTGTGCCAGATTCTATCTGTTGGTTGTTAAACATTAGAGGTGGCGATGTGCCGTGCACACCATTGGTGCTTTCGTATGCTTTTGTTAGCAAGGAGGGAAAGGTTTTTCTGTTTACGGAAAGCTCATTAATGGATAAGTCGTTGCAGAAAATGTTGGGTAATGCAGTAACCTTATATTCTATCGATGCATTAACTATGTTTGTTAATGACATGAAATATAATAAAATAATTGTAGATAAGTCTAGTTGCCCTAAGTGGTTTCTTTTGCATTTGGATGAACAAAAAGTTAATCATGTTACTGACCCTTGTCAGCTTTCTAAGGCGATTAAAAATGAAGTTGAAGTTTCTGGCGCAAAGCATTCTCATATACGCGATGGTGCCGCGCTTACAAAAGGTTTGTTTTGGATTGAGCAGCAATTATCAGAAAATAAAGCAATAAGTGAAGTGGATGTTGCGGATAAGCTGATTGATTTTCGTAAAGAGCAAAAGCATTTTAAGCAACCTAGTTTTGGCACGATTGCTGGTTTTAATGCTAATGGTGCTATTGTTCACTATCAGCCCAAAAAAGAATCAGCGTTTCAGCTTAATAACCAAGATGGGTCAATGTTATTGCTCGATTCAGGTGGTCAATATTTGGATGGTACGACGGATATTACGCGCACGGTTGCTCTTGGTAAGCCAACTAATGAGCAAAAGAAAATGTTTACGCTTGTGCTTAAGGGGCATATTGCACTTGCTAATGCGGTGTTTCCTGTTGGAACATCCGGCTCGGCACTGGATGTTTTGGCGCGGCAGTTTCTCTGGCAGCAAGGATTAGACTACGATCATGGAACTGGGCATGGGGTTGGTAGTTATCTTGGTGTGCACGAAGGTCCTCAAAGGATAAGTAAGATTCCAAATAACGTTGCGCTCAGGCCTAATATGATTCTCTCTAATGAGCCTGGGTTTTATAAAGCGAAACAATATGGCATACGAATTGAAAGTTTGGTGCTTGTAGTAGAGCATCCAAAACTAAAAGGGTTTTTAGCATTTGAAACCCTCAGCCGTGCGCCAATTGATATGAAGTTGGTTGATGTTGAAATGCTTAAGGATAATGAAAAAAAGTGGCTTGATACTTACCATCGTCAAGTTAAGAACGACCTCTCTCCTTTTTTGCAGAAAAAGGAAAATGAGTGGCTGGAAAATAGTACAAGGATAAATTAAATGGTCGCACTTAATTTTCGTAAAACACTAGCATTTACCTCAGCCATTCTTTGTTTGCTTGTAAAGAATGCAGCAGCAGATGATTTACTGCGTAATCATGAAGATGAAAAAGGCACTTTATCTTTCGCATTGGAAAATGATGTGTTTTTAGGTGAAGATGACGGCTTTACGAATGGAGTTAGGTTGGCATGGCTTTCACCTGAGAGCGATATTCCTTATTGGATTGAGGAGGGAGCGCGTCATATTCCATTTTTTGCACAAGAGGGGCGTAGACGCTATGGATTTGCAGTTGGCCAAACTATGTATGCGCCAGATGATTTAACAATCAAAACACTGGTAAAGGATGAGCGCCCCTATGCGGGCTTTCTGTTTGGGAGTGTTGGCTTAACAAGTGATACAGGCTATCGATTGGATAATTTACAACTGACGCTTGGTGTGGTTGGCCCTTCTTCACTTGCGGCTCAAACGCAGGATGCTGTGCATAAAATAACCGATAGTCCTGATCCTCAAGGGTGGGATAATCAGCTTAAAGATGAACCGGCGATTTTGTTGGCTTATGAGCGTAAGTGGCGCGGTATTTATC
>CAYGPX010000039.1:0-3816 GCA_964351935.1 uncultured Rickettsiales bacterium
CTTTTTGTGTCAGGCGCATAATGCTCTCATGTTCTTGGGTTATAGACGCTAAATATTTGCCTGTTTAAGTATCGCAGTTAGGTGATTTTTGCAAGAACCAAAACTCAAAAAGTCAGTTTCTTGAGACTAAATGAAGGAGTTGCTTGAGTTTTTACTAAATCTTGCGTAGAATTCTAAGCAGAGGGAAGGTAGCCCTCATCAAAAATAACGTGGCCAACATTGCTTTAGGTAATTATGCGATACTCGCGTTGTCTTATATTAATTTTTTTGGCAGCTTTCTTGCCTATAAATGCGGATGCTTCTTCGCCTAGGTCATCGGGTCCTACTTGGCCTAATTACCAAGCTTCTGAGGGTAACTGGCCTAATTATATGTGGCCTAGAAACGAGCAGCCAACTCAGATGTATGAGCCGGATTACGGCACGACTGAAAAATATTTGGATGCTATGAAGGATGTAGAGCGCTCGCTCAAAAATCTTCCTGCTGAGCCTCAACGTGGCTTTGCTGGCCAACCATCACCGCCATATACCGCTCAGCAGCAGGCAATACCTTATCCCCCTCAAATGATGCAGCCGCCTATTCAAGCGGGCAGTGCTCCTAATGCTTATCCGCCTAGCTATGCGCCTTATCAAGCTGGTTCTGTGCCGCAATCAGGCTATCCGGCGCCACCACAAGCACCGGTTTATGATCCGAATAATCCAGTGTATCAGAGCCAAACATATAACCCGCGAGGCTTAAATGAAGTACGCCATAATTCTGGTGAGCAATATCAGAGCCAACCTTCCGAATACTGGCACCTAGGCTTTGGTGCTGGGCTTGGCTATATGCCTGAATTTGAAGGGTCTGATGAAAATAGGTTGCGTTTTTTACCGATTGTGGATGTGCGCTATAAAGATACTTTCTTTCTCAATACCTCGCTTGGTGCGGGCATAAATGTTTATAATCAGCAGGGCTTGCGTGCTGGGCCGTTTGTAACCATTAACTTTGGACGTGATGATGACGATGCTCCTTACCTAATAGGAGCAGGGGATGTGGATCCTACGCTTGAATCAGGTGTGTTTTTTGAGAAAAACTTTGATCCGCTAACTTTCTTATGGACGGCGCGCTATGCTATGTTCAATCGTGGCCATGCAGGCTTGGTTTCAGATGCTGAGCTTTCCTATCGCATGATGCTGCAGCCGGGTTTTTATGGCATGGTGAATGGTTCGGTTTCTTGGGCAAGTAAAAACTATATGGATGCATTTTTTGGGGTGAGTGGGGCTCATTCTCAGGCAAGTGGATTGGCAGCATATGATGCGGATGCAGGTTTTAAGGATATTGGCATCGGTGGCGGGCTACAATTTTTGGTAGATGATCATATTTCTGTGATGTTGAATGCGAGTATTAAAAAACTTGTAGGTGAGGCAGCTAATAGCCCTATCGTTAAAGCAGGTGATGAAACGCAGTATTATGGTGGCACGGGCGTGCTGTATACGTTTTAGCGGTATTGAAGAGAATAACACGGGAAGTACATTTCCAAACTCCTCATTATAGGGTGCTGGTTTTGGGCAAACACATAACCCTGTTATCACAACCGCAGAAGCATACGCTATAGATACAAAGCAGGATGAAGGCACCCCATTTGAAGGTAAAATTAGAATAAGGCCTAATTACGCTCCAACATGTGCCGATGGAACTTATGCTGTTGGCGCTGCTGCTCAATTGGCATTGAATACCTATAATTTAGATACATCAGGGATTCTGTGTAACCTTATTTTTAAAATACGCTAGGATTTCCCTACATTTTGCTTTTAATCCTACTATGTGCTGCAAAGCATAGCCTTAGCGGTTTATACTGGCTTTTGGACAAAGAAAAGTGTAGAAGAGCAGGCATTGACGCAAATAGAAGTTTCGTTGTTTTATGCCATCTCCAGCCATTCTCAGTGTTCGCGATGCGTGTGTTACCTTTGGTAAAACACCATTGTTTGAAACCTTATCGTTTAATATTCATCAGGGAGATAAAATCTGTCTGGTGGGGAAAAACGGTGCGGGCAAAAGCACGCTTATGCAAATTGTCACGGGAGAGCGCGAGTTGGACGGCGGTGAGCGCTGGGTAGAACCGGGTACGCAAGTGGGTTATCTTCAACAAGAAGTGCCATTCAAGCAAGAGCAAACCATTCGTCATTTTATATTTTCCGCCCTTCCTAAAGAAAAACAAACCGATGAATATGCCTATATGGTGGATATGGTTGCCGTTCCCTTTGAACTTCACCCTGATGACAAGATGGAGTCGCTTTCGGGCGGTCAGTTGCGCCGTGCCGCACTTGCACGTGCTTTGGTAGAAGAGCCAGATTTGCTATTGCTGGATGAGCCAACTAACCATCTGGATTTATCCGCTATCGAGTGGCTGGAAAACTTCTTGAAATACCAATATCGCGGTGCATTGCTTTGCGTCAGTCACGATAAGACCTTTTTATCGAATATCTCAGATAAGGTGTTTTGGTTGGATCGTGGAAAGGTGAGGGTATGCCCGCGTGGCTTTGGTCATTTTGAAGAATGGGCAGACGAGCTAATTGAGCAAGAAAAGCGAGAGCTTCGCAACCGTGAGCGTGCAGTTTTGATTGAGCAAGAGTGGGCTAATCGTGGTGTGAAAGCAAGGAGAAAGCGCAATATACGGCGCCTAGAAGAAATGAAAAAAGCGCGCGATAGCCTGCGTGCAGATAAAAGTCTGTTTAATAAAACCATGCGTAAAATTGAGCTTGAACCTATAGAAGCAGGGATGATATCGCACATTGTAGCAGAGTTCCACAAGGTAGCAAAAAGCTTTGATGGTGAGCAGGGCAATAAAACCATTTTGGATGGGTTTAATTTGCGTATTATGAAGGGCGACAGAATCGGTCTACTTGGCAAGAATGGTTCAGGAAAGACCACCTTCTTAAAGCTATTAACGGGTCAGGTTGAGCCAGATAAAGGAAAAATTAAGCTGGCGCATAATGCTGAAATTTCATATTTCGACCAAAAACGTGGCGATTTACGCACAGAAAAGAGCCTGTGGGGAAATCTTTGCCCTGATGGTGGAGAATATATCAATGTTGCGGGTAAGCATCGCCATGTGTGTGGCTATCTAAAAGACTTTATGTTCGACCCTCAGGATGCGCATAATTTAGTTTCAACGCTTTCAGGTGGCCAGCGCAATCGTTTAATGCTTGCTAAAGTATTGGCTAATCCGGGCAATTTATTGATTCTGGATGAGCCAACCAACGATCTTGATATGGACACACTTGACATGCTGGAAGAAATTATCTCCAGCTATAAAGGAACACTGATTGTGGTCAGCCATGACCGTGATTTCTTAGACCAAACGGTAAGCAAAATTATTGCGTTTGAAGGTGATGGTAAGGTGGATGGCTATATTGGCGGCTATTCCGATTATTTGGAAGCAACAGGAAAATTACTATTGTTCCGGATGAAAAGAAGAATAAAGAATCTATACCAAAGCTTAAGAAAAAGAAAGTAATGGCAGAGCCAGTCATCAAAGCGCCAGTAAAAGCTAATAAGCTCACCTTCAAACTACAGCACGAACTAGAAACATTACCCAAAAGAATGGAAAAGCTAGAAGCTGAAAAAGTTGAGTTGCAAAAACTTTTAGCAGACGCCTCTCTCTACATGAAAGAGCCTGAAAAATTTGATGCATCTTCAAAACGTCTTGCAAAAATTCAGAGTGAACTAGAAACAGCAGAGCATCGCTGGCTAGAGCTAGAAGAAATGCGTGAAAGCCTAAGTTAGCTGCTTAAACCTAACGCGCTTAATGTTGCTGTGATAGATTCATTTTCCTGCGC
>CAYGPX010000039.1:3826-10392 GCA_964351935.1 uncultured Rickettsiales bacterium
GCTTCATAGAGTGCAAACGGGTCAAGAGGTGTGCTTCCAATAGCATTTGCCAATTCGTCCTCACGGCTTTCAGTAGTGGCTGTTTCAACCATCCCGCCTTCGACGAGGTTAGATTTAAAAATTCCGGCAGCACTCACAGGCAGAAAGTCTTCATAGGTAATGGGGGTGCTTTTCACGTAGCCCTCATCCACCAGCTGCGAGACATTTTTTCCACTTAGTTTATTGGTATTGATTGCCTGCAAGCCATCCTGTGTGGGGTGATATTCAAAATAAGCTAGTTTTTGTTTTCTTAGCTCGTCGTAACTATCAGGAAAACTAGAAAATACATCCTGCAGCACTTGTGTATATTCAGGCTTTTTCTCAGTCGTTTGTGTAAGTACTTTGCTTAGTAACTTATCGTAAAGCTCTCTCCCTTTGGGCGTGAGTGCTACGCCGCGCTGTTCAATTTCGCCAAAGCGGGCGCGATGGTTTCCTTCTTGCATGTTTCCGTTTTCATCAGGAAAGGAGGTCGGTTCATTCAGTGCCTGAAATGAGGTTTGTCGAAGCAAAATATCACATTTTCTAGAAGGTGGGCCTTGAATGGTAGGAATCATTACAATACCCTCTTTTTGTAGCGCTTCGTGCAACGCATCAATATCTAAAATTCGCGGTGTAAGATGATTAATATGAGGGCCTTTAAAGCCAATAATATCGGCAACCAAGCCATTAATGCTTAGTAACTCATCATAAAAATCTTTAGAAATTGCAGCATGGCTATGCCATTTGAATGTTTCTACTGCCTCACTCACAAAAGCATCGGCTTGTTGCTCGCTCAGCCCATTTTGCTTTTCAGCTATGTTGATGAGTTCAATGGTTTTATGAGAGAAAATCTGGCGCTTGCTGAGCTGTTTTTCTGCTTTCTTTCTTATATCTTTATCTAGTAAATCAACTCGCAGCAGTGAACAAAAAACACGAAAAGGGTTGGCAGCAAGTGCTTTCCTTGAAACAGGGCGAAATGCTGTAGAGTGCACAGGAAGATTAGCAATGCTTAGGTTATAATAGCCAACAGGATGCATATCCATTATGGCAAAAAGTCTTGCCATTGTATGCATTTCAGCGGCAGTTCCTAGCCTAATAGCGCCATGTTTTTCAGATGAAATGCGGCTCAAGTCACCTAATGTTGCCTCTAATTCAGGATGTTTGGTGATATAATCTCTATTGATATGTTCAACTGTTTTAAGAAGCTTGCTATATAAAGGCACTTCCTTTTGATACATATCAGACATTTTCTGTGCAAAGCGGGCGCGAATAAGCTGCGCAGAAACATAGTGGTCTATAGCCATGGAATATACTCCTCTTTGCAAAGAATATACCCTTATTATGATTATTTTGCCATGCCATTTACACTTAAATCATACAGTGCATTTCGTTGCTCTGGTGCAAATTGTTTATCTAACATTTTAAGTTGCTGTAGTGAGTTAAGTTTTAATTCAGGTGTTGCCTTTTCTTTTTCAAGCAATGCATGTACTGCTTGCCAAATATTACCGTGTTTAGAAGAATTTTCGTCAAGTTTAGATTCATTTTCATTTAAGAAATTTTCGTTCAGAAATCTAAATATAAGCCGCTGCTGAGAAGCTTTGCTTAAAGAATGGCTGTTTGCAGTTTCTTTGATGTCGTTGATATTCTTCAGTATATCCTCGATAAATCGATTCATATCTTCATTAGAAGGAGTTGTTACATCCATCTTTTTGTTAAAAATGCTAGAGTGCTTATTATAAATGTTAGTAGCAATATTGGTGCTATTTAAAAGATTATTCACCACCTCTTTGCCGCTTTGAGTAAAGGGAGATTTTTCCCACTTTGCAGGAATGTGTCGCAACGGTATGTGATATAATCCATTTTTATAATGAGGCTTTATTTTTATATGAGATTCTCTTTCAAGAAAGAATGCAATTCTATTAGCCCCTTCTTTTGATCCGGTTACCAAATCATTTTTATGGTATTCAAAAGTATGTCGGTTAGTGATTCCCGTTATGGATTTATCGTTATGAATTACAAGGCCGGTTTTACTCAAAGGGGTAGGTATTGTTCTGGATGCCAGTAGTTCAATCGTATCTAGTAAGCGTAATTGCTCTACTGAGAGGTTTAATCGTGGAGCAACAATTTTGTGGATATGTTTGAGGCGGGCGGTAAATCTATCAAGTGATTTAAAGGTTTTACTTTTATAATATTTAAGCTGTTGTTGAGTGATCATTCCCTCATCTGCAAGCGCTTGAAATATTTTTGCGCACTCATATTTAATACCTTTAATGACATTGTTTTCTTTGCCCGCGCTATCTATAAATGTATCGTAGAATTCTTTGAAAGCTTCTATTTTATCTTCAATTGGCGCATTGATAATATGTTTTCCCCTAAAGTGTCGAATTAGGTTCTCAGGCTTAGTCAGGCTTAAGGTTCTTCTTGAATTAAGCTTTCCTGTTATATAAAAATCATGCACTTTTAGATCTGAAGTAACATTTTTCTGTTTTAGCCAGCTAGGAGAGAGTGAGTGGCCGAAGTCAAAAAAAGCTAATTTACTATCACTTTTAGTGACTCCTATATTTTGTCCTTTAGAACCAGGTAAATCATAATCTGCAAAAATGGCGGGTAAAATAGCTGCAAAAGCAAGACTTCGTGGGTCTATAGGTTTTTGCTCTGCATTTAAATCGGGCTTATCGTTTTCCGTCCAGCTATTGTTGTTTAAAATAGCGTAGCTATCTTTCTGTTGGGCTTCGCCTTTCTTAATAGGAAGAGGCAAAGAGGTTGCTGCAGAATAAATATAGTGATTTAGGGCCGTAAAATTGAGTTTCTTGGAAAGAACCTGTACGCGTATAAGCTTTGTTTCTGGGTAATGGTCTAGAAGAAGCTGCATGCGGGCAGTATGAAATGGTGGCTCATTATTTCTTGTGGCAGATTTTTCAACGGCTGTAAGTAAACTACTCGTAAGCACTTCACGCACAGACATTAGATTGATGATATCAATGGGTGTACCTGTGTATCTATAGCGAATATCTACTGTTCCTGCAGTAACGTGTTTTATATTTTTTCCAAAACTTCGCTTTACACGTCCGAGCAGAGACTTCTTCTTGTGATCATCAAAGCCGATGTAACTATGATTTTTGGTAATGTATTCTGTATCACCCAAAGTTGTAGAAAATTTCTTAGTCACTCCAACAATAGGGTCAGTATTATCTAAAGAGACCTTGATAGCAGATGAAGGAACCAATCTAATGGCATCTGTGCCATCAGAATTATCAAAAGAATTAGTAATAAATTTTTTTGGCTCGTCTTTGGTCATATCCATACATTTAAGAATTTTCTATTCATTATAATACAGCAATAACGTTACAAAATTATAACAAATAAGATTATTAGGAGGGTTCTTCAAAGAGTGTGAAAGAGGCAAAATGCCAGAATGTCATAATTCTGTAACATCAATGTGTTTTAATGGTTTCAGTTAAGGCTCTAGGAGCATGTAGTTCTGGGTAGTCAATAAATTACCTATGAAACACGTTACACAAAATACAAAATAAGGAATTAAAGCAATGGCATTTACATCAACAGTTAATGATAACGGCACACCGGCTGATTTGAGTGATGATATAACAACTTTTGAGGGTACAAATTCCAAAGATACTCTGGGCACTGAGAGTGATCCCACTAACACCGCAGGTGCAGATGTTGTAAATGCAAAGGGCGGCGATGACTTTGTAAACACAGGTGATGGTAATGATACCATCAATGCCGGAGATGGTAATGATGCTGTTTATGGTGGCGCAGGCGATGATATTATTAATGGTGGTGCAGGTAATGATTATTTAGTCGGTGGAACCGGTGCTGATACGATTAATGGTGGCGCAGGCAATGACCAAATCTTTGCAGTAAATGATACTAAAGTTACGGGCGAATTAAATAATGATACCAACGCTAACACCATCGATGGTGGTGCAGGTTACGATACCGTACTTGGCGGAAATGGTAATGATACAATTACAAATGCTGAGAATGTCAATTCAGGAAAAGGTGATGATACAATTACAGTGAATGGATACCTTGATCCGGAAACATCACTTTCAGAAGAGCATGAAACAATAACGGTTAATGCAGGTGATGGTCACGACTCCATAAGCGATGTAGGTACCTATAACGAGTTTTCAAAGGGTACTAACTATACCTTTGATGGTGGTAAAGGTAACGATACAATCACTGCAGGCTCAAATGTAAACGGTAACTATACAATTATCGGTGGTGAAGGAAACGACACGATGACTGCGGGCGCAGGAACTGATAACTTTGTATTTAATGCAAATCATGGCAACGATAGTATTGCAGGTTTTGATGTGGGGCAGGATAAGGTAACCTTTGATGCCAGTGTTTTTGCATCCAAAGAAGAAGCTTTAAATGCAATTACCTATAATGAAGATGGTGCAATTATCGATACAGGTGATGGTAATCAAATATTTATAGAAGGTATGGCGCCTAATTCTATTACAGCCGATAACATTGATATCGTTAATACGCCTGCTCAAATGTTCTCACCTGGCACAGCGGCAATTGCGGGCGTTGGAAGTGTTGCATTTGCAGGTCTTGCAATCGGTCTTTTCAGCTATATGAATTTAAGAAAAGACTTTTCTAAATTAGCACACAAAAAAGCGCAGCTTGGTTACGAGGATCAGCTACTTGCATACAGCAAGAAAAGTGGAATACCTCGCGATCAAATGACAATGAGGGATATCAAGAATGCGACGGACCCTAAGCAATGTCTGGAAAAGATGGATATTGTAAACGATAAGCAAGAATTTGTTAAAAATGCTAGAAATGTTTGGACAGTTGCAGGTGCTATTACTGGTCTTGCTTTAGGCTCAATGGTTGCGATGATTGCAATTCCGGCTATTCCTGCCATTGCCGGATTAGGCCTTGCTGGTGGTATCGCAATTTCTGCAGCTTTTGGTTCAGCAGTTGCAATAATAGGTGGTGCAACCACGCGAATGATGGGTGGTAGAAACGCTTCTAATTTTGCAGATACGCTGATTTCAAATGAACTTAAAAGCCCTCATAATAGAAAAGGGGTGGATCAAGTAGAAGCAAGTGCAGATTTGGATAAGGCTGAGCTCGAAGCGAATAAAATTTTAGCTAAGGTGGAAGAGCAGAAACCGCATCAAACAAAATCTTTTGCTGAGAAATTTTCTAGCACCAAGCGTGGCTTAAGTGAAATTCAGGAACAATATGGTAAACGTGCCAAAATGAGCTTTACTGAAAAAGCAGTCGATTCCAAGCAAATGGCAGAGATGCAACAACAGGCGGTGTAAACCGAATCTCTATCTAAAAATAAGCCAAAAAGCTAGCCCATAATAAAAAGGCTAGCTTTTTTGCATTTTAAATACGTTTTCTGGCTTCTTTAACCATTTTTGCGACATTCTCAGGCGAAGTACCACCAAATGAGGTACGGCTGGCAACGGAGTTTTCAACGGATAACACTTTAAAAATGCTTTCGTTTATGCGTGGCTCTACGCTTTGCAAATCAGCGATTGTAAGCTCATCTAACCTACAGTTATTGCTTTCTGCAATTTTAACGATACGGCCGGTTACACCATGTGCTTGGCGGAATGGCATATCCAGATGCTGCACTAGCCAATCTGCAATATCAGTAGCAGTAGAATAGCCTCTAGCAGCCGCTTCTCTCATTTTTTCTTTGTTGATAGTCATATCACCAACCATGCCGGTCATGGCAGAAACACAGAGTGCTAAATTCTCAACAGTATCAAACACAGGCTCTTTGTCTTCCTGCATATCTTTGCTGTAGGTGAGGGTAAGGCCTTTCATCACGGTAAGAAGTGTGACCAACGAGCCATAAATACGCCCTGTTTTGGCACGAACCAGTTCAGCGGCGTCAGGGTTACGCTTTTGTGGCATGATAGAGCTGCCCGTAGTATAGGCATCACTCAGCTTGATAAAGTTAAAGTCAGCACTCATCCAAATTACTATTTCTTCAGCAAAGCGTGAAAGATGCATCGCGCAGATGCTTGCTACACTCAAATATTCAAGAGCAAAATCACGATCAGAAACGCTATCGATTGAGTTACGTGTGGGCGCATCAAACCCTAATGATTTTGCAGTCAGCTTACGATCGATAGGGAAGGAGGTGCCGGCAAGTGCTGCTGCACCTAGCGGGCATTCATTCATACGCTTTCTAGCATCTACTAAACGAGAGCGATCGCGGCCAATCATCTCTACATAAGCAAGCAGATGGTGGCCAAGTGTAACAGGTTGTGCGGTTTGCAGGTGCGTAAAGCCAGGCATATAGGTGCTAGAATGTTCTTCTGCACGATTTATAAGTGTAAGCTGTAACTCTTCTAAAGCGGTATCAAGCGCATCAATAGCATCACGCACATAAAGGCGGAAGTCAGTAGCAACCTGATCATTACGTGAGCGCGCGGTATGCAGCTTTCCTGCCGCATCGCCCACCAGTTGATGTAGGCGCGCTTCAATATTCATGTGAATATCTTCTAGCGAAGATTGAAATTGGAATTTGCCATTTAATATTTCAC
>CAYGPX010000040.1:0-10325 GCA_964351935.1 uncultured Rickettsiales bacterium
GAGCAAGAGCCTTTTCTATGGATTCATTCAACTATAAAAATGACGCACTATTTGCCGAGAATGTCGCTTTAAGTGAGATTGCAAAATCTGTAGGTACGCCTTTTTATTGCTACTCACAAGCCACACTCACTCGGCACTTTCGTGTATTTTCAGAAGCATTTTCAGCTGCTAATGCACTTATTTGCTTTGCTGTGAAAGCTAATTCGAATCTGGCAGTATTGCGATTATTGGGAAAGCTTGGCTCAGGAGGAGACTGCGTTTCAGGTGGTGAAGTGCGTCGCTGTTTGGCTGCTGGCATTGCTGCAGATAAAATTGTATTCTCAGGTGTGGGGAAAACACGAGAAGAAATGCGCTTCGCTTTAGAAGCCGGCATTTTTCAATTTAATGTCGAATCTGAAGCCGAGCTTATATTGCTAAGTGAGGTTGCATTATCACTAAACAAAAAGGCGCCCATAGCCATCAGAGTAAACCCTGATATTCATGCTGGCACGCATGATAAAATTTCTACCGGCCGCAAAGAAGATAAATTCGGTATTGCATGGGAGCATGTTGAAGCCACCTATGCAAAAGCGGCGTCACTCAAAGGGCTGGAAGTGCGCGGTGTTTCATGCCACATTGGCTCGCAACTAACTAATCTAGAGCCCTTTAAAGCGGCTTTTAAGAAAGTGGTTCAATTGGTAGAGACTTTAAGAAAGCAAGGGCATCGCATTGATCGCCTTGATCTTGGTGGCGGTCTTGGCGTGCCTTATAATGAAGAAGAACCACCTCATCCCAAAGACTATGCCGCTATGGTTATTGAAGAAACCAACCATTTAGGCTGCCAACTTATTTTTGAACCCGGTAGACTTATTGCTGCAAATGCTGGCGTAATGGTGAGTAGCGTTATTTACAAAAAGCATACGGATGCCATACATTTTTTGATTGTGGATGCCGCTATGAACGATTTAATGCGACCCGCCCTTTATGATGCACATCACACAATTATTCCTATAGAAAAGCAAAGCGGAAATCTGCAAAAAATGGACATTGTAGGCCCAGTATGCGAAACAACCGACGTATTTGCAAAACAGCGTGATTTACCTGAAAAAATTGATAGTGGAGACTTAATTGCCTTCCGTAGTGCAGGTGCATATGGTGCAGTGATGAGTAACACGTATAACACGCGCCCTCTCATACCTGAAGTAATGGTGAACGATGATGTGTTTACTATTATTCGCCCACGTGAGAGCTATGAAGACATATTAAATAGAGATATCATTCCTGATTGGCTAAAAGCTTAGGTTCTTAGAAAATTATATCTGTGTTGGAGGCTGCATATTTCCACCCTCACCTTCTAAAGACTGGGTTAAAACATCACGCGCTTCGTTATAACGTCTTAAACGTTTACGAAGTTGTTGTTGCACTTCTTTTCGCTGCGCTTCTTCTTGGCGTTTTTTAATCAAACGTTGTCTTTTTTGTTTCATTTGCTGTTCAAGCAATCCTTGTTGACGCATTTGCATCATCATTTTTTCTTTTTCTTTCTGGCGCATGCGATCTAACGCTTGCTTATCCTGCTCAGCAACTTGACGTTGCTGGCGTTCGCGCATATCGGCTTCACGCTTCATTTTTGTTTCTTTACGGTCTATGGTTTGCCGTTCGTGTTCCTGCTGCAATTGCACCCGCAAATCTTCAATTTGCTTTGCAATTTCTTCATGACGTGCGCGACGATCTTCTGTTTCTTCTTCAAACTCTATCTGGCGCTGAATACGCACCTGCTCTTCTTCTGAGCGTTTTTCTTCACGTCTGCGTTTTTGTTCCTGAATTTCTACATCATGAATACTTTGCTGTTCATCTTGCAATTGCTTTAAACGCGCTTCCAGCTTTTCCCGTTCCGAGCGATATTCGTGCATTAAATCTTCATGCACTGCTTGTAGTTTATTCGTGGACTTCTCTTTTTCTTGCTCTTTTTGCTCTTTGCGTAGCAAGCCTATGCGATTGACAAGATAGTTAGTGGTTAGAAAGCGCGCCTCATCCGAATTCACATTCTTTTCTAGCATTGCACGCCGAATTGTTCCCATACCGCGCAATGAATCTAGCACAACTGAGTTTTTCAGCTTTTCCGGTTGGTTTCTAAAAATATAGGCGATTTTATCTTGGAATTCTTCATCTTCGAGCCGATAATCCACCATAAGTGAAAAAAACTCTATCACACTCCCGATAGGAAGTGTCCGGCAGAGGTCGCTATCAATTTTTCGTAAGAAGCGTCTAAATGACTTTCTTTCCTCTCTGCTTAGAGGCATATCCCATTCCCTCGGATTTCTTCTTTAAAATTGTATTTTATTCTACGTATTGTAACACCAAATTATTAACAAATCGTTTATTTTCCAGTAAATTAGATTAAATATTTCTAAACACGCTCACTTAACCAAATTGCCAGCTTACTACCCTTCTTTATGGCCTTACTCAGAAGTGGGTAAGCTATTGCTTGCTCTGCATTATGTGCAAGCCCCGTATCACGATGCTCCAACTCTTCTTCTCTAAATTTTTGGATTGCGGCATTTAAGGTTTTTTCATCCTTACCTAGGGTGGATTGTTGGTGTCGATAATGCTCGTCAATCACTTCCTCTACCGCAACAGTGCATGCCATGGCAGCTTTTTTCCCCATCATTGCTGTGGCTGCACCTAGTGCAAAACCTGCCACATGCCATAGTGGCATAAGTGCAGTTGGCCTGACACGGCGCTTAACTATTTCATCTGAGAAATATTGCAGATGTTCTTCTTCTTGTTCTGCCATATGACGGATTTCATGCCCCACATCACTCTTACCTAATACCGCCAATTGCCCAGCGTAAATACGCTTTGCTCCATATTCACCTGCATGGTTTACCCTTACCAAACGCTCAATATATTGCTCTTTGGTGATATCACCCGGCAAACGGTCTTCTAAAGTGGAACGCTCTAATTTTGACATTGAACTACCTCACTTCTTCTCTTGTTTTATAACGAACACCAAAAATGCCGATAAGATAAGCGCATAGAAAACATTCCATGCAGCCATAGAAAGACCCATAAAAACAAATGCCGGCTTATCACACGCTACATTTGGTTTAGCAAGCAGTTGCGCGCGCAGCTCTTCTATTGAGTTTAAAGCCAGACTTTCATCTGCACAGCCAACTTCCTGCACTACAATGCCCTGCTCTACTCCAACATGGTAGCCTGCAATCATTACTTCGGTGAGTGAAAGCAATAAAAATATACAGAGAAGTTTTTTTGATAGATGTTTCTTTATTACCAACAAAATAATCAGTAACACCGCCATAACAGCATAAGGAATGCGCTGATAAAGACATAAGATGCATGGCTGCAAGCCAAAACCATATTGAGCAATATAAGCACCCGCCAAAGGAAGCAACACCCCTATCAGCAATAGCAGCCTTTTGTTTTCTTTTATTTTAATTACCATACTGGCTTTTCCACTAAAATGTAGGAATGTCATCATTCTGTAACATTCATGCGCTATAATATAACAGTGTAAAGCAATATCCGCAATGTAGGAGACGGCTTTAAATAAGATTAAACAGGAAAGTGAATTATGGCTCTTAGCGATTTTACAACCGGCCCTTTGAAAGCGCCTTATCCAGATAAGATAGCGTATGGTGCTAAGCAAAGGTTGGAAAAAACCGAGAAAGAAACCACCACACAGAGTATTAAATCAAACTTTGTGATGTCTAGCATTGTAAGTGCTTGTTTTATAGGTGCTACAGGCTTATTTGCAGTTGCATCCGGTGCTGGACTGTCTGTAATTCCTTTTATAGTTGCTGCATTAATAGCCCCACCAGCACTGACTATTCTTTCACCTATCGTTAATTCTATTATTTCCGGAAAAGATAGCGATCGTGACCCACGTGTTTATTTAAAGAACCAACAAAGCCTTGGCAATCTAAAAGGTTTATCTGTTCCAGATGATATTAGCACTGACTTTTTAAGACGCCCTAGCCCTACAACTATAATTGCAGGCGCAGCTGCAGGCTTGGTAATTGGTGCTATTAGCTTTGCATTCCCTATTGCACCTGCTGCTGCCGCTGCTGCTATGTTTGGTACAGCACTTTTGTCTGCTACCCTAGGTGCTGCTTATTCTGCAATTGTTCCCTCCACTACTGCCCGTCTTGATTTTGAGAAAAAAGTTATTGAGAAGCTAGAAAAAGAATCCAACGCTCCTGCACCTAAAGGAAAAGCAGAAGATCGTATTAAGGAAGCAGCTGCTGACATCATTGAAATAGAGCGTGACAGCCAGAAACTTGCCCATGAAGAAATAAAGAGTGGGTTTAGCGCTAATTCCTCTATCGAGAAAATTTTAAGCCGAGGCCCTAAAACTGATTTTGTTTCTAAAATTTTAGAGCAAAAGAATGAGGTGAAATCTGCCGAAAAGGCATAAGAAAACTTAGCTTGCAATCACTTGCACTTTTTCTAGTATCCTGATAAAAGACACTGGCTTCATTCACTTTAAGCTTATGTAGTCAGGATAACATTTCATGAATAGCAACCCACGCATTGAAACTGCAATCGCCACTAAAGCATGGCCTCTTGTTGAAGCTGCCGCTATTTACAAGCGCATAGGTGGCAAAACTCCGCCTAAAGGGTATGTTTTATTTGAAACTGGCTATGGCCCTTCCGGTCTGCCACATATTGGCACGTTTGGCGAAGTAGCTCGCACCACCATGGTAATGAATGCATTCCGCTATATTGCACCTGAAATCCCTGTAAAAATGTTCTGTGTTTCCGATGATATGGACGGCTTGCGCAAAGTGCCTGATAACGTGCCAAACCCTGAAATGGTCGCCGAAAATCTTGACAAGCCTCTTACCAAAGTACCCGATCCATTTGGTACACATGAAAGCTACGGCCACCATATGAATGCTCGCTTGCGTGCATTTTTAGATAGCTTTGGCTTTGATTATGAATTTAAAAGCGCGACTGAACTTTATAAAAGCGGTGCTTACGATGAAGCCTTGCTAAAAGTGCTCCAGCACTACGAAAAAATTATGAGCATTATGCTGCCAACACTAGGTGAAGAACGTCAGAAAACCTATAGCCCGTTTTTGCCTATTTCACCTATCAGCGGCAAAGTGCTACAAGTGCCGATGATTGAAATACACAAAGACAAAGGCACAATTGTGTTTGAAGATGAAAATGGCACGCGCACCGAGCTTCCCGTGACGGGCGGCAATTGCAAACTGCAATGGAAGCCAGACCTTGGCATGCGCTGGATGGCTCTCGATGTGGATTTTGAAATGTATGGCAAAGATCACCTTGCAAACGGCCCGCTTTATAGCCGCATTTGCAATGCCATTGGCGGCACTGCCCCGCATCAATCTTGTTATGAACTGTTTTTAGATGAAGAAGGCCAAAAAATCTCTAAATCTAAAGGCAATGGTATTTCGATGGACGAATGGCTGCGTTATGCACCACCTGAAAGCCTTTCATATTATATGTATCAGAATCCGCGCTCAGCCAAACGACTTTATTTTGATGTTATCCCGAAGGCAATGGATGAATATCTCTCGCATTTGGCAGCATTTGAGCGTCAAGATGAAGCCGTACGTCTAAAAAACCCCGTCTGGCATATTCATAACGGCAATCCGCCAAAGCCCGAATCAACCCTTAGCTTTGCATTACTGCTAAATTTAGCCAGTGCATGCCATGCAGAAAATGCCGAAGTACTTTGGGGCTTTATTGCACGCTATGCAAGCGATGCTACACCGGAAAACTCGCCGATGATAAACGCACTGGCCAAACACGCCGTGGTCTATTATCACGACTTTGTCAAACCCCAAAAGCAATACAGAAAACCCAATGAAACTGAGCAAAGAGCGCTCGCTGATTTGGCAACGCGCATTCGCTCAGCTGATGAGCAGGCAGATGCAGAAGCGCTGCAAACTATTGTTTACTCCATTGGTACTGACTATGGATTTGAACCGCTTCGCACTTGGTTTGGCGCGCTTTATGAGGTGTTGCTGGGGCAAAGCCAAGGGCCGCGTTTTGGCTCATTCATTCAGCTTTATGGCAGAGAAGAAACAGCTCGCTTGATTGATAAAGCCCTGAAAGGCGAAAATTTGGCCGCTTAACTTTTTTTGTATGCCAGTAAGCCTTTTCTTTTTGGAGCTGTGCTACTGCCTATTTTATTTTCCTAGAAACCCGAAACCTAGAACCTAATAGCATGACTATAAACACCTTCCCTAACCTTTCCTCTTTTGCTGATAAATATGATGGGTTTCTTATTGATTTATGGGGTGTGATTCATGATGGGCACGATCCTTACGATGGTGCGAAGGAATGTTTAAAAGCACTAAGAAATGCTGGAAAACACATTGTATTTCTTTCTAATGCCCCACGCCGCAGCAGCCGCGCCATCCAAAAACTTGAAGATATGGGTATTACAGCTGATTGTTACGATCACGTTCTCACCTCAGGTGAAGTAACGCATCATTATGTAAAATCTGGCAAACATGGCTTTGGTAAACGCTATCTTATGATTGGCCCATCTCGTGATGATGGATTGCTAGATGGCATTGGCTACACACGTGTTTACGATGCTGCAGAGGCAGATTTTTGTGTGGTAACAGGTTTTTCGATGGACAATTCAGAAATTGAACACGATATGCCTACACTTGAAGCATGCCTTGAGAAAAACCTGCCAATGCTATGCGCCAATCCTGATATTGTGGTGGTGCGTTTAGATGGCTCACGCTCGCTTTGTGCAGGCGTAGTTGCCAATGCTTACGCTGAAATGGGGGGGAAAGTGATTCCGTTTGGAAAACCTTTTGGCGATGCATACACAGAAGCTTTTAAGTTACTGGAAGTAAGCAATAAATCCAGAATTGCTATGATTGGAGACAATCTAGATACCGATATTAAAGGCGGCAATGACGCAGGTATTGATACGTATTTGATTGCGGGTGGAATTTTAGCGGAAGAACTAGGCATTAAGCACGGCCAACTACCTAACATTAATGCCCTAGAAGCTATTTGCAAACCAAAGGCTATTGTGCCGTATGCAGTAATACCGGGTTTTCTCTGGTAGGCGCAAACTCATTCTCTAGAACACGGCCATCTTTTGGCTGCGCGCGACGCAATTGATATGTTCCATCTTGATTGCGAAATAACTGTGATGAGCGGTTTGCCTGAGCACTGGAAGAAAAACAGTCCTTAAGATCCATCACTTCCTCAATATATACCATACGTTTCTGACTGGCTTCAATTGCATCATTATAACGCATTTTTGAAATTACTGCCGGCAGAACAAGTATATAAGTGGGGTGCAACCAACCATCATTTTCATATTCTTTTATTCTGGCACTAAGCTTTTGCATCTCTTCGTCAAGCTCATTACAGCTTTTTTTTGTTTCATACCCATCAACCTTTGGCTTGTAGGGCGAAGCACAAGATGCAAGAAATACTCCCATTAAAATAAGGGTAAGTAGAGGATTTAGTTTTGTATTTTTAACTTTTCTAAATTGCATTATTTCTTTAGATTACATTGTCATTCTTGACTCATAATAGCTTATTCTCTGGTAGAATTCATTCTTAAATAACAAAAACTTGGTAAGCTAGGTTTAATTGTGCTATTATGTGCAGTGCAGCATTGTTTATGTAGAGCAAAAAGCCAGCAAGAGAAGTTAAATAAGACATTGGAAGGTATTCATGAATCCTTTATTTCATAACCATTTTCTATACACGATGGTCGAAGGGTTTCGCACCCAAATTTCGCCACTACGCATTTTTGCAAAAATGAATCAGGACTTTCATGGAAACGCATGGAACCCCTTCTCCAAAACACGTTTTGGGCGATCGTTAGGTGCATCTTACGAGCTTTTTGAGCGCGTAACTCGCCACTATAACAAACCAGAATTTGACATTATCTCTACCACAGTAAATGGAAAAGAGGTGGCGGTGACACAGCGAACCGTATCACGCCGAACTTTCTGTAACCTTTTGCATTTCAAGAAAAACGGCGACTATGGGCATATGCCCAAAATGCTTGTCGTTGCGCCTATGTCTGGCCACTATGCAACATTACTTCGCGGAACAGTGGAAGGGCTATTGCCTTACTATGATGTTTACATCACTGATTGGGTCAACGTGCGTGAAGTGCCCCTTTCTAAAGGAAAATTTGGACTAGAAGAATATATTGAATACTGCATCCATTTTATGGAACAACTAGCACCAGAGCTAAACGTGATGGCAGTTTGCCAACCTGCTGTGCCTGTGATGGCAGCTGTTTCACTGATGGAAGAAGAAAAAAATCCTAAATCTCCCAAAAGTATGATTCTCATTGGTGGCCCTATCGATACACGTGAAAGCCCAACCGAAGTGAATGTTTTTGCTACAGAACGTGATATTGAATGGTTTGAGCGCAGTATGATTACTCGCGTTCCATTGAAGTATCCCGGCTATATGCGCGAAGTTTACCCTGGATTCTTACAATTAACGGGTTTTATGGCGATGAACCCTAACCGTCATATTGGTGAGCATTTAAAACTATTTTATCATCTGGTTGATGGTGATGGCGAAAGTGCTAAAAGCCATAAAAAATTCTATAATGAATATCTTTCGGTGATGGATTTACCTGCTGAGTTTTACTTAGACACCATCCACGCGGTATTTTTAGAGCATGCCTTACCACAAGGAAAAATGCGTTTCCGTGACCGTATTGTAAAACCTTCCGCAATTAAAAACGTGGGTGTAATGGCTATTGAAGGTGAAAAAGATGACATCTCTGGCATTGGGCAAACAAAAGCCGCGTTAAAGCTTTGCAGTGGCCTGCCTGAAAACCACAAGCTCTACCGATTGCAAAAGGATGTAGGGCATTATGGCGCATTCAATGGTCGTAGATTCCGTGCTGAGATTGTACCTGCTATTTATGCATTTACTTCACGCTTAGGAACACCAACTGCGCCAACCATTTCAGATACACCGCTGACACTGGTGAGCACAAAAACGACTTCAAAAGAAGCTGCCAAGAGCACATCTCCTTCTAAAAAAAACAAAGCTAAAGGTAAAAAATAACCGCGATAAATATATAGCCTGTTCTTGCATTTTTTAACAAATTTACGTATGATATTAAACGTAAGTAGCAACTATCTATTTTTTTGGAAAGCAACGTATGCTTTATTTTTCAGGTAAGCGTTTTCGCATACGCGACATTTTGATTTCTTCGCTGTTTGTTATTTTCATCGGCTATTTTGCTTATCATGCGATACATGGCCAACGTGGCCTTACAGCGATGATATCACTTACACAACAAATTGAGACTGCAAAGAAAGAACTGGATACCATTCGCTCAGAGCGTATCTTTTTAGAGCACCGTGTGAGTTTGCTCCGACCTGAGTCACTGGATCTTGATTTACTTGATGAGCGCGCTCGCGCATCTCTTGGCTATGCCAGCGAGGGAGAAGAAGTCTACCTGATTGAAAGGCGCGAGGAAGTGAGTGACAGCGAGTAAACACCGCCTAAATTATTCCCTAAATTACGTTATAGTTTTTTCAAATATTCTAAAATAAATGGGTCATCCCATTCTATCGCACCAGTCACACGGCCTACTTCTTCACCTTTACGATTAATAATAATAGTGGTAGGAAGCCCCTGCACACTTAGGTTTCCAAACGATCTATGATAATCTTTTAGAACAGGAAGGTTTTTTATTTTATAGCGTGTGAAGAACGCAGCAATTTCCTCCACCGGCTTTTGATCAAGCGAAATTGGAAAAACATAAATACCATCTTTCTGCGATGATTTTTGTAGCCTATCTAAAGAAGGCATCTCTTCTACGCACGGTTTACACCATGTTGCCCAGATATTTACCAAAAGCACTTTACCCTTAAACTTGCTCAGGCTATAAGTACGTTTCTCTTTGTCCTGAAAAAGGATTTCTGGTGTTGGCAAAGGCTTACTATGAAAGTAGGATTCAAAATCCTTTGCAAACACAGAAGCGCTATTTGCTAGAGATAAACTTAAGCATAGCAAAGACAATATAAAAATACGCATGGACAAAGTACTCATTTATGGTTTATCGCTCTTTTTGATAAACATGTTTGTTTAGAACAAATGTTTAAAACGATGGTTTTACAATTTTATTGAAGGAAGTAAGGCATGGCTAGTAAAAAATCAGCAAATCCACTTTGGGGCGGACATTTTGACCGTGGCCCTGCTGCAATTATGGAAACCATCAATGCCTCCATTGATTTTGATAAGAAACTTTATGCCTATGATATTCAAGGCTCTGTGGCACATGCACAAATGCTAGTAAAGAAAAAGATTCTTACCGCAAAGGAAGGCAAGGATATTAT
>CAYGPX010000041.1:0-9969 GCA_964351935.1 uncultured Rickettsiales bacterium
GTACAAATAACAATATCTTGTTTTTTGAGTGTATCATGAATCAGTTGAGACTGTTTCTTCTTGTAGTCTTCGCTCATCTCTTTGGCATAACCACCTGATGTTTCAGCGCTTTCTGACTCTTCTGATTCAACTTCTACGAATGACGCACCGAGGCTTTCTACTTGCTCGCGGGCGATAGGGCGAACATCAAATGCGGATACAACCGCACCTAGGCGCTTTGCTGTTGCAATAGCTTGAAGACCAGCAACGCCAGCGCCTAAAACCAATACATTAGCAGGATTAATACGACCTGCTGCCGTCATCATCATAGGGATGGCGCGACCAAATTCAGCTACACCATCAATAACCGCGCGATAGCCAGCAAGATTGCTTTGCGAAGAAAGCACATCCATGCTCTGTGCACGTGTAATGCGGGGGACTAATTCCATTGAAAAAGCAGAGATTTTTTTTGCTGCAAGTTTTTTAATAAGTGTAACATCACTTAATCCACCAAGAAGTGCTACTAGTACAGCACCTGATTTCATGCTGGTAATTTCAGTTGGTTTTGGTGGCTGAACCATTAAAACCATATCTGCATTTTTTAAGATTGTAGCACTTGTTTTAACAATCTTTGCGCCAGCAGCACTATAGAGGCTATCACTAAAACCAGCAATAGAGCAAGCACCACTTTCTACATCAACTGAAAAGCCAAGCTTAGTATAGCTTGCAACTACATCAGGCGTAATGGCTACGCGCTTTTCGCTAGGGATTTTTTCTTTAATGACACCAAGTTTCATTTTACGTACCTCATCAAGCAATCGCTGTAGTTTAGAGAAAATGACACAAGATGCAAGCGGGAATTGCTATCAATTTTGCTTTGGACTTTTAAAAAAAAATGCTTAGAGTGAATAGTATTATGCCACATATATTGATTGCAGAATCGTTGGATATTGAAACGCTTGACACCCTAGCGCGTGCAGAAGGTTGGCTGCTATATCATAACATTCCTGCACCTGATAGTGATGAGCAAAAAACATGGCACGTCTCTTATCAGCCTAATATTATGCCAGACGCGCTGAAGCTGGAGTTGGGGCGTTACGATGCATTGGTTGTTCGCCCAAAAGAGGTGAGTGGTGATGCTATTGGAGCGGCATCAGAGAGATTGAAATTAATTGTTCGTGGTGGTGCAGGCGTAAATTCTATTGATTTAGAGGCGGCACATGAGTGCGGCGTAGTTATTGAAAATACCCCTGGTAGAAATAGTATTTCAACAGCTGAATATGCATTCGCATTGATAATTGAGTTGGCTGCAAACCGCCATATTGTGCGTTCTTATCGTGATGTTTTAAGTGCTAATGTAGATATTCCTGAGCACTACCAAGGTAAAGAGCTTGCCGGTCAGAAAATAGCTATTTTAGGAATGGGAGCAATAGGGCTAGAACTTGCTAAGCGTGCCGCGGCATTTGATATGGATGTTATTTATCATACGCGCCATGAAAAAGACGTGCCATATCGCTATGTTAGTTCGCTCGATAAGCTATTGAGTGAAGGTGCTGACATCATTTCGCTTCATGTACCACTAAAATCTGAAACTGCTGGTTTTATAGATGATTGCGCTTTTAATTTTATGAAAAAAGGCACAGTGCTGATTAATACTGCAAGACCCCAACTTGTGCAGCCAAAGGCGTTAGAAAAAGCGCTGAAGAATGGTATTATTTCGCGCTTTGCAATCGATGGTGATATGGATTTAATCGCGCCATTTGTAGCAATTGATAATAAAAAACAAGGTATCATCACCCACCACATTGCTGATTCTACCAAGCAAGCACAAGAAAAAATTACTAAGCAGGTGCTAAGGCAGCTTCAGTTGTTTTTTGAACGTGGTGAGATAATGAATCGGGTGGTTTGAAAGCCTATGCCTACATTTTCTCTAATTCATCAATAAAGCCGGAAATCACATCCAATCCACCTTGCCAGAAGTTGGGATTGGTAGCATCTAGTCCAAATGGGGCGAGTAGCTCTTTATGGCGTAATGTGCCACCTGCGCTGAGCATGGTGAGATATTTTTGTTCAAACCCTTTTGGCTGCTCTTGATAGACGCGATAGAGCGAATTCACCAAGCAATCGCCAAACGCATAGGCATACACATAAAACGGGCTGTGGATGAAGTGCGGGATATAGGCCCAGAAATGCTCGTAGTCTTTATCAAATTTGAGGGCAGGGCCAAGGCTTTGCTTTTGCACATCCATCCAAATGCTTGCAAGCTGCTCTTTGGAAAGCTCACCCACTTTGCGGTTGGCGTGTACTTGCTGCTCAAATTCACAAAATGCAATCTGTCGGACAACGGTATTTAGCATATCTTCAACTTTTGAAGCGAGCATGTTACGCTTTTTAATCGGATCGTTTTGCATTTTTAGGAGTGCACGAAATGTGAGTTGCTCACCAAATACCGAGGCTGTTTCAGCCAAGGTGAGTGGAGTATCCGCCATCAATGCACCTTGCTTGCCGGCAAGCACTTGATGCACACCATGGCCAAGCTCGTGTGCGAGTGTCATAACATCGCGTGTTTTTCCTTGAAAATTAACCAGCAAGTAAGGGTGGGCGGAAGGTACAGTTGGGTGTGCAAATGCGCCAGAATCCTTGCCATCATTGACTTGGGCATGTATCCACGGATTATCAAAAAACTGCTTACCGATGCGAGCAAGTTCAGGTGAAAACTGCCCGTAAGCATCTAAAATCAGTGCTACAGCATCATCCCATTTAATGAGTGTGTCGTCATGACCGGGAAGGGGGGCGTTGCGATTCCAATAATCAAGCTTCTTTTTACCTAACCACTTCGTTTTAAGTTTATAGTAGCGGTGAGAAAGGTTGGGATAGTTTTGTTTGACTGTGCTAATTAGCGTTTCGACTACTTCATCTTCAATAAGATTATCAAGGTTGCGAGAAGAAATAGGTAGTTCAAATCCGCGCCAACGATCTTCCATATCTTTATCTTTAGCAAGCACATTGGTTATCAGCGCAAATGTTTTGGCATTATCGGTTAAGCCTTTACCCAGTGCTTTAGATGCTTTTTTGCGTGTGGCTTCATCTGAGGCTGAAAGCTTATCCATCAACTCGGTAAGAGAAACTTTTTTACTACCAAAATCAAAGCGCATACTTGCAAGTGTATCGTCGAACAAGCGCACCCAGCTTTGGCAACTTGTCTGGTGCTTTTCGTGCAAAATTTCTTCGATATTATCATCCAGCTGATATTTACGAGCAGCTCGCACATCACGAATCCACGAGGCGTAGTGAGAAAGCTTTTTAGATTTTAGTTTTTCATTAAGCTTGCTGTCGCTAATTTTATTTAACTCTAATGTAAAGAATAGCAACTCAAGTGAGATTTCGTTGATATGTTCAGATGTATTTTGAAAAAAACGTACATTTTCTTCATGCGTCATATCTTGTGCGTATAGAAGAAATGCAAAGCTTGAAATGCGGCCAAGTGTATCTTCAAGTGCTTCAAATGTTTTGATAACTGCTGCTAGCTCATCGCCAGAAAGCGTTGCTAGTTTTCCTTGATAGTCAGATTTAAATTTTGCTGCTTTTTTTTCAGATTTTTCTAAATCACGCTTTAGTACATCAGAATCCTTATTGGGATAAAGGTCACTTAAGTCCCAGACTGGTAGAGTGCTGTTCTTCTTTTGTGCTACAGTGGTGTGACTCATAAAATCCTCAATTGTGTTTTAACTTGTAACTAATCTATAATCTTCACAGATAGATTGCTACCCCTTTTGTATTAGATGTCTGTAATTAATCCATATTTTCCATAATATACATTATCGGCCTAAGTGGTTGGGTGAAAAATATTGTTCGTTAAGGATTTTTAAAGCCAATTATAAAAATGACAGTCTATTTCCCTATCAACAATTTGTATGAGGTGCAAATTATAATGGCAGGTAATATTGTAACGTATTATTGCTTCTAAATTATCTCTGTTACTTATATTAATGCTTTGTCTGATGCTGTAAAATATGCATTACTAAATAATAGAGTTTTATAATGATTGGGCTAAGTTTTCTATTTTCAAAAGAGATTTTAAGTGGAGTTGCTATTGCACTCACTATTTATGCCTATGTTTTGTATATAAGATCTATTTTAGCTGGGAAAACAAAGCCTCATATTCTCTCATGGCTGACATTCTCTATTACGACGCTTATTGTTTTTTTTGCACAGCTAGCAGATAAAGGCGGCCTAGGTGCATGGCCAACTGGTGCTTCAGCTATTATGACTATGACGGTATCAATCCTTGCTTATCTAAAACGAAGCGATTGCTCAATAACCCAAGCCGATTGGCTTTGCCTGATGACTGTATTTCTATCTATTCCTGTATGGTATGCTACTGCCAATCCGTTATGGGCAGTTGTTTTACTCACTGCTATGGATGCGATGGGATTTATTCCAACATTCAGAAAAACGTATCTAAGCCCATTTCAAGAGCATTTGACGTTTTATGTACTATTAGGGATTCGAAGTTTTATATCTATTCTTGCCCTCGAGCATTTCTCACTCACAACAGTACTTTTTCCTGCAAGCATTTCGGCTTTGTGTGTGATGTTTGTTTGCATGGTTATCTATCGAAGAAATGTTATCACGCGATAACATATTTTCGCAATTGCGTTTGGTTTTAACTTAGTTATGATACCAAGCGTAAGATAGTAGCATGAAGCATTGCTAGTTATCTTTTCCCTTAGAGTGAAGGAGTTGGGCTATGAGCGATATTATTGATGAAATAAAAGATGATTTAAAAGAAGAGCGCTATGCTCACCTTTGGAATCGTTATGGCAATTTTGCTATTGGTGCGGCTATTGGCGTTGTTGTGATTACGGCAGCTGTTGTTTGGTTTTCAGGTAAACGTGAGGGTACGCAGGCAGAACAAGGCGCGCGTTACTACGAAATTAGTTACAATGTAAATAATGAACAAAAAGAAGAGACGCTTTCTGCACTGGAAGAAATGTATCGTCAGGATCAAAGTAATTTTTCTGTACTTGCTGGTCTTAAAAAAGCGAGACTTTTGAGTAGAGATGGAAGAGAAGAGGAAGCAAGCGCTCTCTACCGTGATATTTCCGACAATAGCGATGCGCCTAAAGAAATGCGCGCCCTCGCCTCGTTGTTTTATGTTTCTTATAAAGTGAATGGTGAAATAAAGTCGCTGGATGAAGATGATATTAATGAAAGGCTTACTAATCTCGTTGAAAATCCAAGCCCTTGGCAATTTCTTGCAAAAGAGCAGCAAGCGTTATTAGCGCTTCGCTTGGGCGATAAAGAAAAAGCCTCTGCCCTTTTCGAAGAAATAGCGAATGATTTTACAGCGCCTGCATCGCTTAGAGAGCGCGCTCAGATTATTGCACAAAGCATTGCATCCTAAACGTAGCTGATTTTGTATGAGATATAATTGCTTTCCAAAACTGACAAGCATTGCTTCACTTGCAATTATTATAATTGCAACTTCGGCATGTACTATGCCGGAGTGGATTGGTGGATCTGGTGCTACAAAGAAGTTGGAAGGAGATCGGATTACTTTACTCCAAACGGATAAAAGCATCACTACTGATGCTGCTATTGCCAATAAGCTTGTTCAGCTTCCTAGCCCCCGTAGAAATACGCGATGGTATAAAAGCAATGCTCAACATATACTTACAGAACAGAACCCGCGTGCACCATGGAAGCTGAAAAGCTTTAAAACTATTTCTGTTGGTGAAGGTAGTGATGATATCAATTATCCACTTGCCTTACAGCCTGTTATTGCAGACCAAAAGATTTTTGTGATGGATGCTGCTGGCACGGTTTCAGCTTACCCTGTTGAGAATACAACGGACACTCCTTTGTGGATCACTCATATTGAAGTAGAAGAAGGTAAAGAAAACTTCACACAAGGTGGCTTGGTCTATGATCAAGGTAAACTATTTGTAAGCTCAGGCTACACTGCCGTTATTGCACTGGATGCGCAAACGGGAGCAGAATTATGGAAAAAATCTATTTCAGGTGTTACACGTTCAGCACCGGATGCGCGTGATGGGCAGCTGTTTGTTCAAACGCTTGATAACCGCCTTTATGCGCTTTCTGCAAATGATGGCACTATCTTATGGATTCATTCAGAAATAGAAAAAGAGCTAACACGTATTGGTGCCGCCTCCCCTGTTGCTCTTGGTGAAGCTGTGCTTGCATCTTATTCATCTGGTGGCATTTATGCTCTTAAAAGCGATAGTGGCAAAGGTGTATGGACGGATAGCTTAGCCTCTACGGATAGTAATAGCCTGTATCTGTTGTCTGATATTGATGTGACCCCAGTGATTTCTGACGGGCGCGTTTATGCTGCAAGCCAAGGCGGAGCACTTGCTAGCTTTGAGCTTTTTACCGGAACTCGCGTGTGGGAACGTGAATTTCCATCTTCAGGCGGCTTATGGATTGCATCTAACTTTCTCTATGCAATGAGTGAGCATGCTGAAGTAGCAGCTTTCTATACGGTTAATGGTGGAGTGAAATGGGTTTCTAGTCTTCCTCGTTATCAAGAGCAGGAAGAAAAAGAAGGATATATCCATTGGTCTGGCCCTATCATGGCGGGAAGTCGCTTACTTGTTGTTGGTTCGCACGGAAAAATGCTGGCTATTTCGCCCATGAGTGGTGAAATTATGAAAGAATATGATATTCCAGAAGATATCTACGCAGCTCCTGTCGTGGCATATGGAAATATTTATCTCTATAGCAATGATGCAGTTCTTAGCATTTACTCAGGCCCTGAAAAAATTGCGACTAAAGAAGACTTTATTAATATACCAAACGTTATTCCTGAAGGTGCTGAAAACAAAGATACCTCGGAAGGTCCGGTAAAAAAAGGGCTGAGCTCAGTTGGTGAATTCTTCCAAGGTATATTGAAGCGTTTTAAAGCTGAGCCAGAAGATGAAGCTCAAAGCGACGAGAAGCCATAATTACTTATACTAAGCTTGCCTTATTGAATGAGTTGTGGGCTGTGTAATCTGTTGCTCTGTAATGTAGTCAATCCAGTTTTTAGCCTTTTCTTGTGCTTTAATTGGCTTTTGTTGGCTTTCCGCTTTATCATCTTTTGCAGTGCTGTTTGCTACAAGTTTTTCAATTCCAAAATGCCTATCAGTAATTTTCTGTAACTGGGCGTAGCTTGATACAACCTCTTTAGGTGCTTTATCGGCAGGGAGTGTATTCAGAAAGTATTCAGGGTAGCGGCGACTGTTAAAAAGCACGCTTGTGCACGAGGATTCTGGGTTAAACTTTTTTAATGCTTTATCTAAAATATTGGCAGTTAGAACATCTTGCCCAATTTTATCACCAACAAATATTACCTTTACTGGTTCCATTCCTCTTTTGGGTTTCTCGTTTAAAAGCTGCTCAATAATATATATTGGATAGGCAGCTTTGCTATATCTTAGTGGCTTTGGAAGTGCACTCTTGGGCATTTTTGCTAATGTGAATGCACGTTCGCGATCGTGGCCAAAAAGCCTATCAAATAGACCGCTCCAAGGGTGATGTTCCGCTTGTGCTAAAAGCTTCTTGTGCTCTTTATTACTAATAATAGCGGTATGTATATTTTGTTTATTAAGGTGTGATACTAAATTCTCAGCATGGTCGAATATCTCAATTGCCTCAGTTGAAGGGCGTGAACTAAATCGATGGACTATTTTCCATAGAGTTGAGCGTTCAGCCACTTTCCAATTGATAAATGTATCATCAAGATCGCTAAGATAAATATTGCGGCTTGTTTTTTTTGCTAGGTTGTTATGCAGAGTCTTGTGTTTTATATTCTCGGTAACAATATGGTGCCTGCCACCAGTTAAATAAGTGACAAGTGATCTTAGTGGCACAAGAGGTGTCATTGTGTAGTCTTTGATTACTCTTGAAATGGTATCAATTGTCTTCAAAATATTTTACCGTTGATAGTTTTTTGTCAGAATAAACTATAGCACGGTAATGTTTCACTATTATTACAACTAAAGATAGGCTGCGGCTTTCTCTATTCTACCCTTCTAGCTTCATCAATCAGCATGATGGGAATACCATCTTTAATGGGAAATGCTAAGCCTGCTTTTTTACTAATAAGCTCTTGTTTTTTCTTATCATAAGTAAGCGGCTCTTTTGTCAAAGGGCACACTAATAATGAGAGTAGCTCTGGTGCAATGGCTTTTTCTGCACGCCTATCCGTAGCTGAAGAGTCTGTGGTGTTTTTTGATTTAGGCATAAATCACTCCGCTAATTTTTATTATCCGCAGCCTTAACACGTAGGCGGCTACCTTTTATTTTCTTTTTGTGCAGCGCTTCCATAGCATTTTGTGCAGATGTTTCATCTTCAAATTCAACAAAACCAAATCCCTTAGAAGCCCCTGTTTCACTATCTTTTACGATAGTGCAGCTAGTTACTTTGCCGTATTCAGCGAATAGTGTTTTTAATTCAGCTTCGCTAAGGGCGCGAGAGATATCTAATAACTTTAATTGCATGTCATTGCCTCAAATCTAATTGATCTCACCATAGCCTATTTTTATACACTCTACTAGTGCTTGGCTAATAAATATCGACATAAAGCCGTCATGGGGTTATATAATATTGGCGAAAAATAAAAAGGAACTCATATGGAAGACTTGGTAATAACCAAAGATGCTAATGGAAATGTATTAAACGATGGCGATTCCGTGTGCACCACTAAGGACCTTAAAGTAAAAGGTGCGGGCAAAACATTAAAACGTGGCACTGTTATAAAAAACATTAGCCTTACAGATAACCCTGAAGAAATTGATTGCCGTACCAAAGAAATTAAAGGATTGGTGCTTAAAAGCTGTTTCGTGAAAAAAATGTAGTGTTGATGAATTTAGAAAACCGTATTGTTAAGCTTGAGGAGATGGTGAGTCTTCAGAAAGAAGAATTGTTGCACATTAGCAAAGAGCTTTATGCGCAGCATCAGGAAAGCCAACGTCTGCGCGAGCAGCTTTTGATAGTTACCAGACGCTTTAAAGAAATGACCGGAGGTCATGATAGCGGCATTCGGCCTGTGAGTGAAGAAACCCCTCCCCCACATTATTAGAATTATTATGAAATATAAGCACCCTGCACCTTCTCCTTCATCTATATGGCTTGGCAAGCGTATTGAGCGTATTCGTACATTCAAAAATATACCAATCAAACAAGTATCTAAATTGCTCAAGGAAACGGAACAGCAAATTATAAAAATGGAGCGAGGGGCTTTTATTTCACTTCCTAAACTTCAATTGATGGCTGAGTTATTTGATATGCCCATCCAAAAGCGGATTATCAGAAAAATTTCAGCGCTAAGGAAGCTAGAGCAAGAAAATAAAACATCCTATGATGATGAGCTTCAAGCACTTTATGAGGAAGCGCTGAGCGACGATTAGATGTTATAATATCTAGTTAGCTTTTATAAGCGCTTGCTCTCTCATCTCTAACTTTTCACTACACATAAAAGAAATTTAATTATTTATTAATAAATTTCTGATATCAAGTAAGTATAAAGAGTGAAGAAGTTTTGTGAACTTTGTTCACTCAAGAAAATAAGTGTGTGCTAGGTGAAGTAATCTTATTAACTAATAATTAGTAATTGTCGATTGGGAGAGAAGAAATATGGCATTTGAAATTACAGGACAGCATTTAGTAGCTTTTTTAGATGAATATGTTGTGGACTGGAAAATTAATGAAAAAGGTAAAACGGTCTCAGGCGACGCCGGGGATTCAGAAACTTTAAAGCACGCGCTTCAAATTCTATCAAACAGTGATGAAGATTTAGGGCTGTTGCTTGATGAAACTATATTTGGGCAATTCTATGCTTTTTTAAAACAAGACCAAGGTTTTTCTGCCCCCATTTCTTTTGACGCTTTATTATCCAACAACATGAGAGCTAATGATCATGACATTCTTTATACTAAAATAATGAAATTATTCTTTAAAGATAAAAAAACACAATTATATAAATC
>CAYGPX010000042.1:0-9898 GCA_964351935.1 uncultured Rickettsiales bacterium
TTCAAGCAGTGCACCACACGCAGAAAGCTCGGCCTTGTCGTAGCGCCCAAAGCTTTCAAGCGAAGCCACACCATAAAAGCCTTTCAATCGCTTTTCGCCACGCTGACTATCGAAAAAACTATGCACATGCGGCGTGGTAATGCGGCGATAATCGCGCAAGGTGTTCTGCCATTCTGGCTGCTCGGCCAGTTTTTCTGAAATAAGCAACTCGCGGATTGAAAGCCGCGCAAGCTCAGCCGCCAACAACTCGCGGCTAGCGGGGCAGGTAAAAAACTCTCCGGTTGAAACATCCATCCACGCCAGTGCCGTTGTGCCTGCCACCTCGGCCACACAAGCAAGATAGTTTGATTCTCTGGCATCAAGCAAGCCATCTTCGGTCAATGTGCCAGGGGTAACAATACGCACCACTTCGCGCCGCACGACAGATTTATAGCCGCGCTTTTTGGCCTCTTCGGGCTTTTCCATCTGCTCGCAAATAGCCACTTTAAAACCAGCACGAATCAGCTTTTGCAAATAAGGCTCGTAGGAATGATAGGGCACACCGCACATAGGGATATCTTCGTCGTGATGTTTTCCACGCTTAGTGAGGGCAATATCCAGCACCGAGGCGGCAGTGAGCGCATCATCAAAAAACATCTCGTAAAAATCGCCCATGCGATAGAACAACAGCATATCGGGATGAGCAGCCTTCACTTGCAAAAACTGCGCCATCATTGGCGTGGTGTTAGCATCAGGCTTTAGAATAGTAGCAGCTTGAGTATTCATTGGCTTAACAAATTATATCCGTTAGAAGAGCACCCACCATAGCACCCATGTGGCATATCCGCAACGGCCACGATAAAGCTTTTCGCACCCGCAGCATAGCTACTCTTTGACTATTTTAAATTCAGCCTGTATAAGTGCCGCACATATAAATAACATAATCAAGCAGAGTGACCATGAGCAAAGCACCCACCAAAGTGACGATTACGGATGAAGAAGCCCTACGTTTTCATAAGCGCGATGGCAAACCGGGTAAAGTGTCGATGACACCAACCAAGCCCCTAATGACCCAACGCGACCTTTCCTTGGCTTACTCTCCCGGTGTTGCAGTACCTTGCCTTGAAATTCATAAAGACCCTTCAAAAGCCTATGATTACACCGCTAAAGGCAACTATGTTGCGGTAATCACTAACGGTACCGCTGTGCTTGGCCTTGGCAATCTTGGGGCTTTGGCATCCAAGCCGGTGATGGAAGGAAAATCAGTACTTTTCAAACGCTTTGCTGATATTGACTCGGTGGATATTGAAGTAGATACCACTGATCCTGATGAATTTATCAATGCTGTGAAATATCTCGGCCCAACATGGGGTGGCATCAACTTAGAAGATATTGGCGCGCCTGAGTGCTTCATCATTGAAGAAAAACTTAAAGAATTGATGGATATTCCCGTCTTCCATGACGATCAACACGGCACCGCCATTATCTGTGCTGCAGGTATTATGAATGCAGCTGAAATTACCGGCCGTAAAATTAAAGACTTAAAAGTAGTATTAAATGGCGCAGGCGCTGCGGGCATTTCGTGCGTAAACCTACTCAAACTTATGGGCGTACCGCACGAAAATGTAATTTGTTGTGACCGTAGCGGCGTAATCTATGAAGGCCGCACCGAAGGCATGAACCAGTGGAAATCTGGGCTTGCTGTTAATACCAAAGCACGCACGCTTAAAGAAGCATTAAAGGGCGCGGATGTTTTCTTAGGGCTTTCCTCAGCGGGTGCCGTGACCAAAGATATGGTAAAAGACATGGGCAAACAGCCTATCATCTTTGCAATGGCAAACCCTGTTCCTGAAATTTTACCGGAAGAAGCGCGCGAAGCATGTCCGGATGCGATTATCGCAACCGGCCGCTCGGACTACCCAAACCAAGTCAACAACGTGATGGGCTTCCCTTATATCTTCCGTGGAGCGCTGGATGTTCGCGCCACCACCATTAACGAAGAAATGAAACTGGCCGCTGCCGTAGCACTTGCAAAGCTTGCTAAAGAAGCAGTGCCTGACGAAGTGCTTTCTGCCTATGATGGCCGCAAGCTTGAATTTGGCCCTGAATACATCATCCCTGTGCCATTTGACCCTAGATTAATTTCAATGGTGCCAGCTGCAGTAGCAAAAGCCGCAATGGAAAGTGGCGTCGCTCAAAAGCCAATTGAAGATATGGAAGCTTACAAGCGCCAGCTTTCTGCACGCCTCAACCCAACGGCCAACACCATGAACTTGTTGTTTGATCGTGTGCGTAGCAACCCGAAAAACATCATTTTTTCTGAAGGTGAAGAAGAAAAAATCATCCGTGCTGCTGCACACTGGCGTGACGAAGGCTATGGCACACCAATGCTGGTTGGCCGCGAAGATAAAGTACTTGCACAGATGGAAGCACTGGGCGTAGATCCTGCAGGTATCACCATCAGCAATGCTGCTAACAATCCGCGAGTGGATGAATATGTTGAGTTTTTATACTCAAAACTACACCGCAAAGGCTACTTGAAGCGTGATTGTGTACGTTTGGTAAAAACCGATCGCAACGTGTTTGCTTCATGCATGCTAGAGCTTGGCGATGGTGACGCGATGATTACCGGCCTCACACGCAGCTATTACGATACACTCAAAGATGTGTTCCACGTGATTGGCAGCAAAAAAGGCGAGTTAGCCTTTGGCCTTTCAATTATGCTGGCAAAAGGCCGCACGGTCTTTATTGCCGACACCACCGTGAACGAGCTGCCAACCTCTGAAGAACTGGCCGATATCGCCGAAGCAGCTGCACGTGAAGCACGCAACCTAGGGCACGAGCCACGCGTTGCCATGCTATCCTACTCCACCTTTGGAAGTGTTCGCCGCAAACGCGCCGAAGATATGAAAGAAGTGGTCGATATTTTGGATGCGCGCAAGGTTGATTTTGAATATGACGGTGAAATGTCACCCGATATTGCGCTGAATGAGGAGTTGTTAAAGCTTTATCCGTTCAGCCGCCTATCCGGCCCTGCCAATATTTTAATTATGCCAGCGCTACACTCTGCTAACATTGCTTATAAAATGTTGCAAGAGCTTGGCGGTGTCACCTCAATTGGCCCAATGCTGGTTGGTTTAGAAAAACCGGTACAGGTGGTACGTTCTACCGCCTCTGTGTCTGAAATTTTAAACCTTGCTGCGCTTGGCGCGATGCAAGCAAGCGCTGAAGATGCCACAAAGCAAAAGCCTGTGGTAGCAAAAAAGAAAAGTGCGTAAGCATTACTAACTCATAAAAGAAAGCCTGCCTCAAAAATGGGGCAGGCTTTTTAGTTTTAGAAGCCATCTTTAACTTCAGTCACTTACTCCAAAACCACCTTGCGCAGTTGCTTGGCCGGAACGAGAAGTAGAAGGGGGATCAGAAGTATCTACTGAGGTAGCCTCACCTTGAAAACATTGAGCTGCATTAGTCATATTCTTTATATCTCCAAGCATATTTACAACTTTTTCTTCATTTTCTACCAGTTTATCTGCACATGCTCCAACAAACCTTATCGAAACTGCTTTATGATCATCATCCCATTCAATTTCATAATCGTCTTCTTCATCTAGGCTTGGAGGCTCCCAATCAAATTCATCTTGATGTGATAAGTAAACTTTTACAGCCGCCCATGCAGAAAAACCCACTTGAGCAGAAAGATCTTCATCATGAACCGCCTCAGTAAACAAAAATCTAAACTCCGCAACCACATCTTCTTCTGGCACATCATCGTAAACTCTAGTAAACGTACTAAATTCTATTTCTTGGACTTTTGGTGGCATTTTCCCCTCAACTGCTAGATTCAAAAACTCTTTACTTAAAAGTAAGTAGTATTATCCTAATTCCACACAGATTACACCTTGATATTACGCTTGACACACTTATCCTATTCCCTTATGATTCCGCCTCCCTATAGTTGGGAACAGAATATTATTTGACGCTAAAGAACAGAGAATAAACGATTATGGCAAATCATAAGTCTACCGTTAAGTCGATCCGTCAGAACGAAAAACGTACTGAGCGCAACATTGCACGCAGAAGCCGCGTACGTGGTTTTATAAAAAGAGTTGAGCAAGCAATTGCTTCTGGCGATCAGAAATCTGCACAAGAAGCACTTCGTGCCGCTCAGCCTGAAATGGCGCGCGCAGCAGGCAAAGGCGTGTTTGACAAAAACACCATCTCTCGTAAAATCAGCCGCCTTTCAAAACGCATTAAAGCGTTGGCTGCTTAAAACACGAGCAAGTGACTAAGAAATAAGAAAAAAGCCTCCTTTCTTTTTAGAATGGAGGCTTTTTTCATAGGTGAATCATAAAAAAATGGTTTCCTGTTAGCATTGAATCAGGTAAGTTGCTTGACCAAATGAATAAACCATCCTTAGGGTGAACACCGCATGGTTGTTGTTGCACAAAGAGCAGAAATCAAATTATTAGAACTGGCAACCAGTCTGAAAGAATTTTCAGACGGCTATTACGCCATTCACTATCATTTTGAAGAGCTACAGGAACAATATCGCAGCGAATATCAAGTTAAAATTGCCATCAATATTTTGAAAGACCTATTCAAGGGATTAGAGTTCTCAGTGTTTGTCTGTCAGGACAGCGATATATTTTTAATCTATAGAGGCTACGATCGCTCACTCTTAGAAAAAGCCATTTTTCAGGTGCGCTATTTATTTATGGATGATCCGCTGGCTTATAGCGCTGATGGATTTGAGAATGAAGAATTCTGTACCGTTTTTGATTTAGAATTCCAGTGGCGCGATTTCTTTTTGGCATGCAAAAGCAAAGTGAGAGAAGAAGCGGCTGATTCAAGACTACTGGCGGACGAAACAACCGAACACAAACGTGATGCAGCCGAGCTAAAGCAACGGCACGAGGTAGAGTCATCCTCGAATAAACAGGTAAAGCAACAGCTCTTTTCGCCATCATACCTTGCACAAATGGCCAGCACGCTCAAAACCATGGATGTAAGCTCGGCGCTGCGTTCGCAAACCATCTGTGCTGCCATCAAAGGCAAGCAAGTAAAACCACTCTACCAAGAAATGTTTGTTAATATTGCACATTTACGCAAACTACTAAAAATGGAAGTGGATCTGCTTAGCAGCCAACCTCTCTTTAAATATCTGACAGAATTATTGGACAAGCGTGTACTGTTTTTAATGCGCGATCAGTTCAGCACCTATTTCCACGTTCCGCTTAGTATCAATATGAACATCAAAACCCTTCTTTCTGAAGAGTTTGCCGCCTTTGATGCGATGATTAAGCCAAAATATAAATCGTCCATCGTGTTAGAAGTGCATGTAGCGGATGTTTTTGAAGATATTTCCACCTTTATGATTGCGCGCAATGCAGTACAACGCCTTGGCTACCGCGTCTGTCTTGATGGGCTGGATAGCCTTAGCATGCTACAAATTGACCGCGAAACACTGGGTTGCGATCTGTTAAAGCTGAAATGGAATCCCGATATGGCGAGCGAGCATCACGCTGAAGAAAACAAAAAACTGGCAGCGGCGATTATCAAAGCCAAGCCAAGCCGTGTGATTCTTTGCCGCTGTGACGATCAGGCTGCTGTAAACTTTGGCCATTCGGTTGGCATTTCGCTTTTCCAAGGCCGCCACTTCGATAAGATTCTCTTCCCTGAAAGTGCTGTGGTGAACTAGACCTAATCTAACTAACACAACTATCTTTCATTTTGTGATAGCGGCACTTCTTTTAATTCTATTGAGGCGGATGGCACACCAAGCTGACGCGCGCGCATTAAGCGCACCAACCCAAATAAACCAATAACTAACCAGCTAAGATTACCAATTACAGCAGCTAAGTTCCAATAAAAATAGAGTGAAAAAAGCACGCATATTGATGCTACGATGTTAATATACCAATAACGAGTATCCTCTGAAAATTTTGGCTTATATTGGAGAACAGCAAAAGACAATAGATAAAGAAAAGTACCTACTAACCCCACCGCCTCATAAATATCGACCATATATCCTCTATATTACGTTAGGCATCTATCAATATAACATTTTTGCGCTTCTTTAATCTACCCAGATTTGCCTCAGTGAGCTGCAAGTCAAGTCTGACTGTGCCTTTCTTTACATTTTCTTTCCGGAAAATAACGCGGGCATGGGCATGAATCCACGCCAGATTCTCACCATCTTCTAAAGCCAACTCAACTTTCACTGACTCTTCCCAACTCGCAAGAATTTTATCGAGTTTAGTTAATAACTCGTTACACCCTTTACCTGAAAGGGCGGAAACTTCAACACGCTCTTCAGGTAGTGGATTGCCAAGCATTGCATCGCCTTGAGGTAATAAATCAATTTTATTGAGCACTTCAATAATCGATTTCTGGCTTTCTTCATTCACGCCAAGTGCGCCCAACACTTTTTCAACATCGCGCTTTTGTTCTGCGGTTTCTTCGTGTGAAATATCGCGCACATGCAGCAAAATATCTGCCTCTAGCACCTCTTCCAGTGTAGCGCGAAATGCCGCCACCAACTGGGTAGGCAAGTTGGAGATAAACCCTACCGTATCGGATAAAATTACCTGCCGCCCCGAGGGCAGCTTCAGCAAACGCATGGTGGGATCAAGCGTGGCAAACAGTTGATCCTTTGCAAGCACGTTGGCATGAGTAAGGCGGTTGAAAAGTGTCGATTTTCCTGCGTTAGTATATCCCACCAGCGAGATAATTGGATAAGGAATGGCTTTGCGCGACTTTCGGTGCAATTCGCGCGTTTTCGTCACCGTTTCTAACTGGCGTTTAATAATAACAATACGTTCAGCAAGTGCCCTGCGATCCGATTCAATCTGCGTTTCGCCTGGCCCACCCATAAAGCCACCACCACCACGCTGACGCTCAAGGTGCGTCCACGAGCGTACAAGCCGTGACTTCTGATATTCCATTGCAGCCAGTTCCACCTGCAAGCGCCCTTCACTCGTACGGGCACGTGCGCCAAATATCTCGAGAATGAGTGCTGTACGATCAATCACCTTACAGCCTAACTTCTCTTCCAAATTGCGTTGCTGAATGGGAGAAAGGCTCTCATCCACAATGAGTAGCGTCACTTCATTGGCTTCAATATATTCAGCGTAATGTTCTGCCTTTCCGCCACCAATAAAGGTAGCAGGCGTGATACGTTGAATAGGAATAATATCGGCAAGCACTACCTCAAGATCAATCGCAAGTGCTAGACCTATGGCCTCTTGCAGACGGTTTTCAGGCCCACGTGCGGAGTTGGTATCTACTAAATGTTTTACATATGGATGAATAACAATAGTTTTTTGACGCGTTGCTGCTTCTGACACGATTAAAATTGCTCCAATGCGGCAATAAGAGATTGATGGTCTTTAAAAATCACTTTGGGTGGACAATGTACGAATGCACCATCATTCATATCCCTGTCACCAAAAAATACTGGCAAACAACCTGAGTTATGCGCACATTCCATATCGGTCACACTATCACCAACAAACCAGATATCCTCATCAGGTTTTAGGGAAGACCCAGAGAGTGCTAAATGAACAGGCGCTGGAGAAGGCTTATCCTCTGGCGCATCGGTTGCACCAACAACACTCTTAAAGAAGCGCTTCCAGTTGATGTGATTCACTTCTTTTTGTAAATTTCCGCTGCTCTTATTACTGACCACGGCCACAAAAATATCTGTTTTCTTATGAAGATTTTCCAGCATTGTTTCTGCGTCTTCCATTGCTTTCAAATGTTCCAAATGGATGGAGCGATAGGTTTTCTGATATAAATCAGCAGCCTCCAGCCAGCGCTCTCCAAAAATATCAGGGAATGCATCACGCATCGAGCGATGCACTTTCACTTTTGTTTCTTCAAGCGTCCAAGGCTTATGTCCCATGGTTTCAAAAGTGAATGCCATAGCCTTATGGATGGTTGGCCAGCTATCTACCAGCGTATTATCCCAGTCAAACAAAATTGCTTTTGGCTTTTTTAACGCTGTGTACATGATTTCTCCCATTGTTTTGCAACAAACTTTTGATAATGTTTTATGAGATCGCGTGTGATTTCACCCACTTTACCATTGCCAACTTTTTTTCCATCTAGCATCGTGATTGGAAAAATATGTTTGGTGGTAGAAGTTAGAAACAACTCTGATGCTTGCAACAAATCTGCATGCGTGAAGCGCTCTTCTTCTACATGAATTCCATGTTCTTTCGCCACATCAATTACACCTGCGCGCGTAATACCGCCCAAAATATGATTATCGGCAGGATGCGTGAGTAGTTTTTTTTCTTTATTCACTAAAAACAGGTTGGACGAACTTCCTTCCGTTACGGTGCCATCGGCTTCAATCAAAATTGCTTCATGCGCTTTTTGCTCAACGGAATGTTGTTTGGCCAGCACATTAGGCAAGAGTGAGATTGACTTTATATCACGCCTAAGCCAGCGAATATCTTCGGCTGTTATCGCAGCACCACCCGTTTCATACAGTTTGCTTGAAGGATATGCCGCACGTGAGGCCATGATAAACAAGCTGGGTATTGCATCTTTTGGAAATGCATGATCGCGCTTTGCTTGGCCACGCGAAATTTGCAAATAAAGCGTCGCATCGACATGTGATAAACCATTCACCCGCAGAAGACGCTTGATAATTTGACGCAGCGCTGCCCATCCCATTGGTGCATCAATTTTCAACCCTGCCAGCGAGCGTTCCAAACGCTTACAATGCGCCACTTCATCAATCATCACACCGTGCTTGATGAGTGCTACTTCATACACACCATCGCCAAAAGAGGATGCTCTATCTTCCGCACCGATGCTTGCATGGTTGCGATGCGTATATTTTCCATTCACATAAACAATTGTCATTTAGAAAAAGTCCACCTTAACTGAGAAAGTTTTCTCAACGGTTTTAACCATATTAGCACTTGTAATAAGCAAAATATGATCTCCAATACGAATTACCGTATCGCCATCGGGTGCGATAACTTCGCTATCACGAATAATTAAACCAAGCGTAATACCATAAGGCAATTGTAATTCTTCTACGGTACTACCAATCACCGGTGAAGATTCCACCGCTTCCACTTCTAGCACCTCGGCACTTCCGCTACAGAGCGAATGCACCGATAAAATTCGTCCGCGGCGGATATGTTGCAAAATACTTGATACAGTCGTTTCACGCGGGTTTACAATTGTATCAATTCCAAGCGAAGCCACCAATGGTGCATAGGATGCTGTTTTATTGACAAGTGTAATCGTACGCTTTGCGCCAAACCGCTTTGCAAGCAGTGATGAAAGTATGTTTACCTCATCATCATTAGAAACTGCAATCACCGTTTCGGCCATACTCACATTGGCTTCTTCCAGAATTTCCTGCTCTAGCGCATCTCCATTAATCACCGTCGTATGTTTTAGACGTTCTGCAACAAATTCGGCACGCTCGGTATCCACTTCCAGCAACTTAATGCGCACATCGCGCTCTTCTTCTTCCAGTTGCTTTGCTAAAAATAAACCAATATTTCCACCACCAATAATAACAATGCGCTGCGCTTCTCTGTCTTCATAACCAAAGAGTGCCATCACTGCGGGAGTATCACGCGTATCGGATGCAAAATAAAGCTGATCACCTTCCAGAAGCTCGAGTGTTTCATCTGCAATCAGAAAATCTTTTCCACGCAGCAAGCCCACTACAACGGCTTTTAACTCGCCCATTCTTTCCTGAATACGCGTGAGTGAAAGACTAATCATTGGGTTTTCAAGCGTACAACGCACCCCAATCACCTTCACTTTTCCATCAGCAAAAGGAATGGTATCGACTGCACCCGGCACATGCAAACGATTTACAACCGCGCGCGCCACTTCCACCTCAGGCGAAATAATCACATCAATGGGCATATGGTCGTGGCGATAA
>CAYGPX010000043.1:0-9892 GCA_964351935.1 uncultured Rickettsiales bacterium
TTTACAATAAAATCAGAGCACATTCGACCATCGGATACCTAGCTCCAGCTGAGTTTGAAAGCAATAGGAGGATTGATAAAAAATGTGTCCTTTAAATGGTTGCCACTTCACTTCAGGATAAACACCAAAAGAAATACGCTTTTCTTTGTTATCAATGCGATATTTTAAGCGCCAATACTTGCTGCCATTTGGCATAATTTCCAAATACATGCCTAAACCATCGGCTAATTTATAGGCTTTTTCTTTAGGCTTTGCACGCCTGCAGCTGTTATCCGAGAGCTTCATGGGGGCATCTCCTTTATAATGTGTTTGCTTGTGCCCCCAGACATGCCCCCAAATTGACTGGATTTGGTCGGATGCAACTGGACGCGCTTGGACAGTATGTAAGCAGAAAATGGCGGAAATATATAGTATTTTCGGACTGTATTGGATAGGGATGGACAGTGAAATGGTGCCGATGAAGGGATTTGAACCCCCGACCCACGCATTACGAATGCGTTGCTCTACCACTGAGCTACATCGGCAACCAGCCAAAAGACATGTTATGTATTTTGAGCGTCCATATATATGCGAGGTTGATACGAATTTCAACATTGCAGTTGTAGTATAAGCCATATTTGAAATAGGGCTGTAATATTGGTGTGTTATTATGAGTGTAAAATGAGCGTTTCTTAAGCGCTAAATGGCATTAAATAAGTAGGCAAAATGCGTATTTTTCTTGTTAGACATGGCGAATCTCTCGGTGATGTTGATTATAAAAATTACGAGAAGATTGATGACCACAATATTCCCCTTTCTCAATGGGGATATGAGCAAGCTATGGCCGCAGGAAGTCAGATAAAAGCCTATTATGATGCCCACCCAGAATGTGCAAACAATCAGTTAAAAATCTATCACAGCCCCTTTTTAAGAGCAAAACAAACCATGGAGGGTATTACGCATACGCTTGGAAGCAGCAAAGTGAAGGATGTAAAAGAAAGTTTTCTTTTAAAAGAACAAGATTGGGGCATGTTCAATAACATCTGGGACTTTAAAGACCAAGAACGCCTTTTTCCTCTTGAAAAAGAGCGCTTTGATAAGCAAAGAAAGCATGATGGGGCATTTTATGCAAAGCCGCCTTCAGGCGAATCAAGAGCAGATGTTGCACACCGAGCACTTAGTTTTAAAACAAACCATATTGATTCTGCAAATTTAGCAGAGAATGAAGATATTTTAGTGGTGGGGCATGGTGTTTTAAATCGAGCGATGGAAATGGTGATAGCAGATAAAAATATTGATTGGTTTGAAAAAGAACCAAATCCAGGCAATACCGATATTACACTTTTAGAAGGGAGTCCTGAAAAAGGGTTTACCGCTAAGGTGCTTTACAAGGGTAAAACTAGGCCTGAAATGTTGCCTAAGGATTATAAAACGGCTCCCCACGGTGAAGTAAAACTGGACGACATCTCTCGATAGCTACTTGTCTTTTACTTTCTCAAGCTTTTCATTGGTATTTACGCTTTCATCACCACTCATTTGCCAGCCACCACCTAAAGCTTTATAGAGTGTTGTTAAGTGTGTTAGTAGCGCAATTTCACTTTGTATCACGGCATCTTCTGCTAAAACCAGCGAGCGTTCCGAATCCAAAATGGAAAGAAAATCTTCTTCACCCTCTTTATAACGAAGCTTGGCAATGCGGAAACCTTCTTGTCGGGTTTTCTTTGCCGCTTCTAGGGCTTTGAGGGTTTGCCATTCGCTGCCGTAGCGAATGAGTGAAGCTTCCACCTCTTCAAGTGCATTGAGAATGGTTTTTTCATAGGTTGCGATGGCTGCGCGCTGAGAGGCTTTGCGTGCCTCTACAATGTGGCCTCCATCAAAAAGCCTCCATGAAAGGCTACTGCCAAGTGAAAAGGTGCCTGCACCGCTGGTAAATAAATCACCAAACAGTCGTGCACTACTGCCTACCGCACCGGTGAGTGAAATATCAGGGTAGCGTTCGGCAATAGCGGTGCCAATATCTGCGGTGGCAGCGGCTAGCTCTCTTTCTGCTACGGCAATATCAGGTCGGTTTTTGAGAATATCTGAGCGCAAACCTACCGGAATAATATCCGGTACATTTGGCATTGGCTTGGTTTTACTTAATAGCTCCAAGTAGTGCTCAGGTGTTTTGCCGCTCAATACTGACAGGCGGAAAATTCCTGCTTTCATCTCGGCACGTAGGTTTGGAAGGCGCGATTCAAAACTTTGACGCTCTCCTTTGGCTTGTGAAATATCTAAATTGGTGCCAACACCACTTTTTAAGCGTGCTTTAGCAAGATGCTCTACTTCGCGCAAAACTTCGATATTATGCGTGGTGACTTCAATACGTTTTTGCAAGCCACGTACTTCAAAATAGTTGCGAGCAACTTCAGAAATGACACTCAGCATTACACCGTGCTTGGTGGCTTCTTCGGCTTCTAATCTTGCGGTTTCTGCTTCAAGCGATCGTTTTAGCCTGCCAAAAACATCTGTCTCCCATAAGACGCCACCTTCTACGGTAAAGCGATCGCTTTCGCCGCCACCACTGTTAGAAGAATTAGAAACTTTCTTACTTGATTTGGTTTTGCTGGCATCTCCATCAAGGCTGAATGAAGGAAATAAAGCACGCTTAGCATTGCCGCGCAGTGCTTTGGCTTCATCGACATTGGCTATGGCAATGCGGAGGTCATGATTATTTTCGGTGGCTTGTGCAATCAGTTGGTTGAGTGTTTCGTCGTTGAAAGACTTCCACCATTGTTGTTGCACTTCTGTGGTGGGGAAATGCATTTTTGTTTGCTCATCTTGCTGATAGAGTGATGAAAAGCTAAAATCGGGCAAACTATAATCGGGCCCTAACGTGCATGCGCTTGTTAAAAGCGAGCCAATAGAAAGTAAGATAACAGGTCTAAACGTCATGTTTATATTCCTTGAGTAACGATTCTAGCCGCTCAGAAACTGCATTGGGCGAGCCGGTATTTTTTGCCAGCAGAAAATACATCATCGGTACGGTAAATAGTGTCAGTACCGTTGCAATTAACACGCCGGTGAAGATAACAGTACCAATCACTAATCTGGTTTCAGCGCCAGCGCCAGAAGAAAGAATCAGCGGCAATGCACCCATTGCGGTGGTTAAAACCGTCATCACAATAGGGCGTAAACGTTTGGCAGATGCATCCAATATGGCTTGGCGGAACTCTACTCCTTCATCACGCAGCTGGTTAATAAACTCTACAATAAGAATACCATTTTTTGCGGCTAAACCCACCAAAATAATCAAACCAATCTGGCTATAGATATTCAGCGTTAAGCCCGTAGCCCATAGTGAGAAGAGTGCACCTGAAATAGCCAGTGGCACGGTGAGCATAATTACAAACGGGTGTACAAAGCTTTCAAATTGGCCTGCCAGAACCAGAAATACAATAATCAGCGACATACCAAATACAAAGTAAAGCGAAAGCCCTGCTTCCTTATAGTTTTGCGACTCGCCCTTGTAATCGATGTTGGCGCCTGCTGGTAGCTCGGTACGAATCAAGTTTTCCAGATATGAAAGCGCCTCTCCCAGCGAATAACCCTCGGCTAAATTGGCCTCCAGCGTGATGGCACGTAAACGGTTGTAGCGTGTCAGGCTCTTCGCATCGGCAAACTCGCTCATCACCACAAGGTTGGAAAGCGGAATCAATTGCCCTGTGGTATTGGAGCGCACATAGAGGTTGCTTATATCCAGAGGGCTTTGCTTGAGATCTTTCTCGCTTTCTAAGATGACATCATATTCCTCACCCCGATCTAAGAAAGTGGTAACGCGGCGACTACCAAGCAGTGTTTCCATTGTACGGTTGATGGAGGTGATAGAAACCCCAAGATCACCAGCCCGATCCTGATTGGCAACGATGCCGATTTGCGGTTTTGTTTCGCGGAAATCTCCCTCAAGCCCTAATAGGTTTTTATTCTCTGCTGCTTTGGCGATAATAATATCGCGCCATGCAACCAAATCTTCATAGGTAGGGCCACCTAATACTAACTGTAGCGGCTTGCTGGTGCTGCCACCAAAGGCTTGCCTTACCACTGGGAAAATGGAAACACCCGGTATATCGGCCGTGAGTGCGCGCACTTGATCGACATAATACCAGATTGGTTTTCGTCCTGTGTCCCAGTGTGCAAGCACAGCGATGCCAATAGCATCATTAAACGAAGATGTGCTGCCAAAACTGCCCGGTGCGCGCATCAAAAGGCGTGTAAATTCCCCACTCTCTGCAAATGGCATAAGGCGTTCTTCCACCATGGCCAGATGCTCAAGCGTATAGTCGTAGGATGCACCTTCGGGCCCACGGATAAACATAAAGAATGCGCCGCGATCTTCCTTGGGGGCAAACTCTCTGGGCACTACTTGCATCAGAAATCCTGCTGCTGTCATCATGCCAATAATGGTGAGTACCGCCAGAGCAGGGTGGTTTAGCCCTTTTTCGAGTAAGCGTAAGTAGCCGTGTTGAATTTTCTCAAAGCGGTTGTCTAGCCATGCGGTAAAGCGGTTATGTTCGCCTTTGCGGTCAAGCAGCTTTGAAGCCAACATAGGCGAAAAGGTAAGCGCAACAAAGCTGGAAAAGAAAACGGCTGCAGACATGGTGATGGCAAATTCAGTAAATAAACGCCCAATGTCGCCATCAATAAAGGTGATAGGGATGAAGACTGAAATTAAAACCGCGGTGGTAGCAATGACGGCAAACCCCACTTGCCGTGTACCACGAAATGCAGCAACAATACGCGGTTCGCCCATTTCCACACGTCGGTGGATGTTTTCAATTACTACGATGGCATCATCCACCACCAAACCAATGGCCAGAATCAGTGCAAGAAGTGTTAAAAGGTTAATGGTAAAGCCAAACGCATAGAGAATGATAAACGTGCCTATAAGTGAAACAGGTACTGTGACTGCAGGCACCAGCATTGCCCGCACATTGCCAAGAAAGATGTAAATTACGAGGATTACCATCCCAACTGCGATAAACAATGTGGTATAGACTTCGTCAATGGTGGTTTCAATGAAGATACTGGTGTCATAGCTCATTTCGAGTGACATGCTTTCAGGCAGGGTTTCGTTGATGCGTTCACGCTCTTTTTTGGCTGCGCGTGCCACATCAATGGTATTGGCTTTTGATTGCTTAATCACTCCCAAACCGACCATGGCAATGCCATTTCCACGCAGCAATGTGCGCGATTCAACCGCAGAAATTTCTACCCGCGCTACATCGGAAAGCCTCACCAAATTACCGTCGCTGCCGCGTGCAATAATCAATTGGCGGAAATCATCCAACGTATTAAAGCTGCGCTCTAGGCGGATAGTAAAATCTTTTGTGATAGATTCAATAGAGCCAGCCGGTAGCTCAACATTTTCAGAGCGAAGCACATCTTCAACATCGCCAACCGTCAGCTGCCTTGCTGCCAGTGCATTTTTATCAAGCCAGATACGCAAGGCCATTTCTTGTCCGCCACCAATGCGCACACGCGCTACGCCATCAAGTGCTGAAAAGCGATCTACCAGATAGCGCTCGGCATAGTCGGTCAACTCCATCAACGACATGCCTTCGCCATTGAGGTTGAGCCATAAAATGACATCGTCATCCGAGTTTGATTTTTGTACCTCAGGCGGATCAGCTTCTTCAGGTAGGTTATTCAATATGCCAGAAACCCTATCGCGTAGGTCGTTTGCGGCATCGTCAATATTGCGGCTAATGTCAAATTCGATAGAAATACGCGAGCGCCCATCTTCACTGGTGGACGAAATGCTCTTAATGCCTTCCACGCCTGCAATGCGCTCTTCAATCAGTTCGGTGATGCGGCTTTCCACCACATTGGCCGCAGCACCTGTATAGTTGGTGCGGATGGAAACAATGGGCGGGTCAATATCGGGATATTCGCGAAGCGGTAGTTTTGAAAATGATAAAATTCCAAAGGCAATAATGAGCAGGTTTATCACGGCTGCAAGCACTGGTCTTTTTACTGAAAAATCAGATAGAAACATGGTTACCTTTTTGGATTATAAGCGCGCTTTACATCGCATGCGCTTGTCAATCCCTTTTCATTTTATTGCTTTTCTTAAAGCCCGGCTGTGATGGGCTTTCTTATTTCGTCCCACACTTTAAGCACGTTGACGGGTTGCCCGTCACGCGCTGTGTGAATGCCGCGCACCACCACTTTTTCGCCTTCTTTTAGCCCTTCGGTGATTTCCATCACACCTGGGTAATGCGCGCCAATAGCAACCTCGCGCTCATGTACGATGTTTTCTTCATCCACGATGAGCAGAAAAAAGCGCCGCGCGCGCTGTATCATGGCCTCTTCCGGCACAACAAGAGATTCACGCTCGTTCCGTATCAGGTTGATTTTCATCAACAGACCGGGTTTGAGGGTTAAATCAGGGTTGGGAATAACAGCGCGCACCAGTACTGAGCGCGTAGCAGCATCCACCCGTGTGTTGATGGTGTCGATATTGCCGTTAAAAATGCGGTTATCCAGCGCTTCGACAGTTGCTTCTATTTGGTTTCCCGGTTTTAGTTGCGGCAAGAACACCGAAGGTACATAAAAATCGAGCTTAATACGGTGAATATCATCAATGGTTGTAAGCACATCGCCTGAGCGCGCCAGTGCTCCCACACTCACTTGACGAATGCCTAAGATACCATCAAAAGGAGCAACGATGGTGCGGTCGGCAATGCGAGCTTTAATTTCCTCGGCAGTTTGTCGTGCAATTTCTACCTTTGTTTCACGCTCATCAGCATCACGTTTTGAAGCTGCCTTGCTTTTAAGAAGGCGTTGAATGCGCGCCAGTTCTCGCTCATGCTCGGCCAGTTGTAATTCAGCTGCTTTGAGTTGTGCCTGTTCTTCGCTTTGCTCCAGAATAGCGAGCACATCACCTTTTAAGACATATTGCCCATCCGTAAAGCGAATTTCGTGAATGGTTTCACTCACATTGCTGCTAATGTCGACCGATTCGTTAGCACGGGCGTTGCCGAGCACTTCTACACTATCGTGCAGGCTTTTGAGTGTGGCGGGGAATACTTCTACCGGTGTGGCAGGGCGTTCGTTACCGCCGCCTGCAGAAGGAGTAGCCACGCTTTTTGTGGCAACCGCTTCTGGTGTAGTTGCATCATTTGTATCGGGTGCATAATATTCATATCCCAACAACACGAAAAACAGCAGAATTCCCATTAACGTGAGTCTGGTACGATGTGTGAGTTTTTTCATTCGCTATTTGTCTCTTGTTTCTTTGCGCGGAGTAGAAAGCCATGTATACCTTCTAAGAGTGAAGGAAAATAGCAATTCGTCTTAGTACCTTATCTTTAAAGTAGACTATAGCAGTGCCGTATTTTTTAATCAATTCAATGATATGTCTTTTTACCATTGTTACAGCGAATATTATTGTCAGAAGATTTCGATATATCGCCGCTTTTAAAGTGGGTTATTTTTTTTCAAAGCGCATCATATAGTTAACGGAAAGGTCATCTGATAGACTCCAGCTATTACGCAGCGGATTATAGGTTGCACCCTTGCTTTCAACAAGATGAAGCTGTGCGCGCAGCACCGCTTCAATTTCAGAGGGTTTAAGGAACTTTTTCCAATCATGCGTGCCGCGGGGCAACCAGCGCAGGATATATTCTACACCCACAATGGCCAGCGCAAAGGCTTTGGCAGTACGATTCAATGTTGCAAGAATCAGTGTGCCACCGGGTTTCACTAAGCTTGCAGCGGTGAGAAGAAAGCTCTCTACATCGGCCACATGTTCAAGCACTTCCATCGAAAGTACCACGTCATACTGCTGGCCATTGTCTGCAAGTGCTTTGGCATCGATAGCCTGATAGTTGACGCTAAGGCCTGACTTTTGGGCATGGATGCTGGCAATATTAATGTTTTTCTCTGAAGCATCAATTGCGGTGACATCTGCACCAAGACGTGCGAGTGGCTCAGCTAGCAATCCGCCACCACCGCCGATATCGAGAATCTTCACGCCCTCAATTTTCTGATGTTTTTCACGTATGAGTGCGGTGATGTACTCGATTCGTATCGGATTAAATTTATGCAAGGGCGCAAATTTTCCGTTCAAATCCCACCATTCTTCGGCCATAGCCTCGAATTTGGCGATTTCAGAAGGGTCGATAGTGGTGCTAGCGGTTTTGGGCATAATTCACTTCAATTTTTATAGACATTTTCGGCACATAGCTTTATGTATGAGCGCTTCTTTAAAGTTATATATAATCGTATTTATCGCCTATGGCAATTATTGTACAGAAATTTGGTGGCACTTCGGTTGCCGATATTGAACGCATCAAGAATGTGGCAACCATCGTCAAGCGCGAATTGGATGCTGGGCATCAGGTTGCGGTGGTGGTGTCTGCTATGTCGGGTAAAACCAACGAGTTGGTAGGATGGGCTGAGGCCGTCTCGCCTTTGCAAACGCCTGAAGCGTTGAAAGAATATGACTCGATTGTTTCCTCAGGTGAGCAGGTAACATCGGGCTTATTGGCGCTGCAATTGCAAAGCATTGGCATTAAGGCGCGTTCGTGGCTTGGTTGGCAAGTAGGGCTTGAAACCAGCGATATGCATGGTAGTGCCCGTATTGAAAGCATTAATGCTGCGCTTTTGAAAGAATCGATGGATGCAGGCCAAGTTGCTGTGATTGCTGGCTTTCAGGGTGTTACGCCTGATAACCGCATCACGACGCTTGGGCGTGGTGGTTCTGATACTTCTGCCGTGGCGCTGGCTGCTGCACTTGAAGCAGAACGCTGCGATATTTATACTGATGTAGACGGAATTTATACCACCGATCCGCGGCTGGTGCCAAAAGCACGCAAGCTGCGCAAAGTGGCTTATGAAGAAATGCTGGAAATGGCCTCGCTTGGTGCTAAGGTGTTGCAAATTCGCTCGGTTGAAATGGCGATGAAGCACAATGTGCGTGTGCAGGTGCGCTCTAGCTTTAAAAATATTGAAGGAAGTTTATTAGTCAGCGAGGAAGAAGCAATGGAAAGAAGACTTGTAACAGGTGTGACCTATAGCCGTAACGAAGCACAAATTACCGTAAAAGATGTTTCAGACGTGCCGGGCATTGCAGCCAAAATTTTCCAGCCAATTACCGCGCAGGAAATTAACGTCGATATGATTGTGCAAAATATCAGCGCAACGGATAAGCAGACCGATCTCACCTTCACCGTGCCGCGTGCGGATGCGGATCGTGCGGTTTCAGCACTTGAAAATGTTAAAGCAACAATTGGTTTTGGCGGTATTGCGGTTGATAAAGCCGTGGCTAAAGTATCGGTGGTGGGCGTAGGCATGCGTAGCCATGCGGGTCTTGCTCAAAAAATGTTTGAAACGTTGGCCGCAAAAGGCATCAATATTTTGGTGATCACCACTTCTGAAATTAAAGTAAGCGTGCTGATTGCCGAAGAATATACCGAATTGGCACTGCGTGCATTGCACACTGCCTATGGGCTTGATGAGCAGGAGAGTGTGGCATAATGACAAAGTCACTTGAGCAGCTTTGGGCGCGTGGAAAAGAGTATCTTGGATGTGAATATGCCATTCTAGGCGGCGCGATGAGCTGGGTTTCAGAGCGAAATCTGGTATCTGCCATTTCAAATTCCGGTGGCTTTGGGGTGATTGCGTGTAGCTCTATGTCGCCTGATTTATTGCGGATTGAAATTCAAGAAACCAAAAAGCTCACCCAAAAACCCTTTGGTGTAAATTTAATTATCATGCACCCTCAACTGGATGAGCTAGTGCAAGTGTGCCACGATGAAGCCATAACACATGTGGTGCTTGCAGGTGGTTTGCCATCAGGAAAAACCATCAAATCGATTAAAGATTATGGTGCTAAGGCCATTTGTTTTGCACCGGCCTTGGTGATTGGAAA
>CAYGPX010000044.1:0-9781 GCA_964351935.1 uncultured Rickettsiales bacterium
CCGTTTAAAATTAAGATGGCTTTCGTCATTGAATTTGCACCTGCTTTTGCTGTATAACACGTGCGAAGTATCTTACACAGATAATGGGCTAAAACAAAGCGGAATTTCTGCCATGCATATCACCTTAAACGGCGAACCTTATACCATCAGCACTGCAACCTCTATCAGCCAGCTGCTTGATAAGCTAGAGTTAGATGTGGATAAAGTGGCGATTGAACGTAACTTAGAAATTCTTCCTCACTCACTCTATGCCAATACCGTACTAGCCGAAGGTGATGTACTAGAAATTGTTCACTTTATCGGAGGAGGCTGATTCTATGTCAGCAATATCACAAATCACTAGCATTTCTACACAAGAGGATGATTTTTTTGAAGTAGCAGGAAAACGTTTTCATTCACGCCTGTTAGTAGGCACCGGAAAATATAAAGATTTTGCTGAAACCAAAGCGGCGATTGAGGCCAGTGGAGCAGAGATTGTTACGGTGGCTGTAAGACGTGTGAATATCACTGCTGGCAAAGGTGAAATGTTACAAGATTATATTGACCCTAAGAAATATACTTACCTGCCAAATACAGCAGGCTGCTACACTGCAGACGAAGCAATTCGCACTCTGCGCCTTGCACGCGAAGCTGGCGGATGGAACTTGGTTAAATTAGAAGTACTGGGCGATAAAACCACCCTCTACCCCGATATGGAAGAAACACTTCGTGCCGCCAAAGTGTTGCTGGCAGATGGGTTTGAAGTGATGGTCTATTGTACGGATGACCCCATTGCTGCAAAAAAACTTGAAGATATGGGCTGCGCTGCCATTATGCCGCTTGCAGCACCTATTGGCTCTGGGCTTGGCATTCAAAACCCTCTTAATATAGAGCTTATTATCAAACAATGTAGTGTACCTGTGCTAGTTGATGCTGGAGTGGGCACCGCGTCTGATGCTGCCGTTGCAATGGAGCTTGGCTGTCATGGGGTGTTGATGAATACGGCAATTGCTGAAGCTCGCGATCCCATTCGTATGGCACGCGCAATGAAGCTGGCAATTGTTGCAGGGCGTGATGCATTTCTTGCAGGGCGTATGCCTAAAAAAGGCTTTGCTGATGCATCTTCACCTAGCAATGGTTTAATAAAGTAGCATGACAGCAAACCGTCTTTCTCCTTTTTTTTGGTGCGTTACTGCTTTACTAGTAATAACCATAGCGAGAATCCTCTACTTACCTTTCGCACCCGGTTTGTTTTTTGATGAAGCCCAATACTGGACGTGGTCAAAAGCAATGGACTTTGGCTTTTACTCCAAACCGCCAATGGTCGCAGCGTGGATATGGCTAACTTCATCATTGTGTGGTGACGGCGAGGCATGCATCCGTTTAAGCTCTCCACTGCTTCATCTTGGAACGGCTTTACTGGTCTATGGCATCGGCAGCACACTCTACGAAAAAAGAGATGGGATATGGAGTGCCATTATTTACCTCACTTTGCCAGCGGTGAGTCTCTCTTCATCTCTTATTTCCACCGATCCATCCCTCTTGTTTTTCTGGGCGCTGGCGCTTTTTATGTTTATCCACGCCTTGAAAGAAGATAGCTGGAAATATTGGATAGGTTGTGGTGTTGCCGCCGGCTTTGGTATGATGAGTAAATATTCCATGGCCTTTTTCTTGCCTTCGGTTGTATTTTATTTACTCACACATGTTGAGCATCGCAAGTTACTGTTTAGTCCTAAGTTGTGGATAGCAGGTGTAGTTGCTTTACTCATTTTTATTCCAAATATCCTTTGGAATTTCGACAATCATTTTGTGAGCTTCTTACACACACAGGACAATGCAAACTTAAGCGATGCATGGTTTAATCCACAAGAATTCTTAGCATTTTTTGGTGCACAATTTGGTGTATTCGGACCTTTCTTATTTACCGTGCTTGTCGCACTGTTTTTAACGCTACCAAAGCGCTTAAAAACACCGCATGCAGGCTTACTGCTCTGCTTTATTCTTCCTTTTCTTATTACAATATTCTGCCTTAGTTTTCTTTCACGGGCTCATGCAAACTGGGCTGCTCCTGTTTACGTGCCAGCATCCGTATTAGTTTCGCACTGGCTGCTTACTCATGCTCGTTTTAGATGGATACTTTATAGTTCAGTAGGCTTACATAGCGCTTTACTCATCTTGTTTTTATTCTTTACGCCAGTTGTTTCCACACTAGGCATCACGCTAGCAGGAAAAGGTGCAAATCTAAAAGAATTACAAATTCGTGATCCCTTTCTGCGCTTAAGAGGCTGGGATGCCCTTGGAAAGTCCGTTGCTGAAAGACTTAAGCAATACCCTACAGCACGACTTATGACTGTTTCGAGAAAAACACATGCTTATTTGCGCTACTACGCAAAGCCTACAGCAGATACGGCACTAAAGTGGAATGCTGATGAACAAATCCACGATCACTACGAATTAACAACGGCGTTATCAGAAAACACCAAGCAGCCTTACCTTCTGATAAGTGAGTGGGATGATGTATCCTACATTACCAAATATTTCAGCACGGTAGAAAAACTAAACCCTATTGATGTTAAAGTGTATCAAACCTATCAGCATCATTATAATTTGTATTACTTGAGTGGCTATAAGGGCAAAGGAGAAGCTAATGATTGATAAGAAGTTTTTACTACTGTTTCTTTCCACAACAGTGCTACTGTCAGCAGTGTTTATTATTTACTCGCAGATAGACATTCATACATCCGCCTTTTTCTTTGATGAAGACGGAGGCTTCTTTCTCAATCGCCACCCCGTGCTTTTGTTTATGTATCGCGTTATTTACTTTGTTTCTGCCGGGCTCATTGTAAGCTATGTATTATTGCTAGCAATTAGCTTCATTTTTAAGAAACATATCAAACATCTTGGTCGCAGACAGCTTATTTTTCTAACGCTTGCGCTTACGATTGGACCTGGGATTTTAGTAAATGCAGTACTTAAAGAACATTGGGGACGTGCGCGACCTTTACAAATTACTGAATTTGGCGGCACAGCAGATTTCACTCCCGCTTTCTATATTGCTAATTTCTGTGATAGTAATTGTTCTTTCGTTTCCGGTCATGCGGCTATGGGATTTTATCCGATGGCACTTGCATTTTTATTTGCAGCGGGTAGCAAGTCACGCAAGCGTATGTTAGTACTTGGTATTTCAACTGGAATTTTATTTGGTGGTGCACGCGTGCTTCAGGGAAACCACTTTCTCAGTGATGTTATCTTCTCAGGATTATTGACCTTTCTGGTGTACTATCTCTTGGCTGGCTGGTTAAAACCACATCTTAATAAGTAAGGTAAATACAGAAAAGTTCAGCTGTAGAAAGCTTCCAAATAAAACTCACGTGCCTGCTAACTCATTAACAGAGCACGGATGCAAGCTATTTGCTAACTATGCTTGATCTTCAGTTTTATTCTCAAGGGCTTCCATTGTATTTTGTTCAAGCGTTTCCTGATTCTGCTCTTTCTTAATTTCTTTAGTCTGTTGTTTTTTATTCTCTTTTTTAACTTCTTTTTTGCTAGCATCAGCAATCTTAGCCACTTTCTGCTTTCCAAATTTCCACCAACTTTTCTTGGCCGCTTTTGCAGCCGCCCTTTCTGTTTCCATTTGCTTTTCAATATCTTCAACACTAGCAGGCTTAGGTTTAGGCTTATGCACCTTGCGCGGATCATATGGCTCCTGTTGCGGCACTTCTATCGGAGGCAACAGGCGTTTAGTAAACATGCGCTCTTTAAAGTAGAAAATTTTCTTAGATTTAATAGGAGGACTAGATTCAATTAGCAATATTTGCTCATCACGTGGCATGTTGATAACTTCCTGAGGTAAGAGCAAAGCACGCTGCACTTCTGAAACGTGTAGTGAACGCGATGCAGGATTTAAGTCAAGAAACTTAGGTTTATTTACTGCCTCTTGCTCAACAGTTTTATTTCCAATTAACTGTGAAATAAGATTTGCTGTTTCTATGTTGTTTGCTGCAAAAGTAATACGATAGGTTGAGTTTGAAAGAAATGAGTTCATACCATGCTCTTCGTAAATACCCTTGAGCTGCTCGGTATCTTGAATAATTAAGAACAAGCGCACTTTATATCCACGGAAATAGGCAATACCCGCATGGAATTGATCCATTTTTCCTAGCGTTGGAAACTCATCCATCATAAACATTACGCCAAAGGTATCTTCTTTGGTTGGCATTTTTCGGCTTAAAAATTCAGTTGCCTGCTGATAAAACACCTGCAATAGCGGCTGCAAACGCTTCAAGTTATCTGGTGTTACACCTACATAGACAGTAGTCGCAACACGTTTAAACGTCATAATATTGAAATCGCTCGATGCTGTAGCTGTATCAATTAATGGGTTTGCCCATAACTCCAACTTCGAGTTCATAGTAGATACTACACCCGAACGTTCTTTTTCAGCTTTCTGAAGGAACGCCGCAATATTCATATATGCTACGGGATGGATATGGCCACCCACAGTATCCAGAACTACTGCGAGGTTATACGTCACATCATCGCTGCGCATGGTACGCACCACTTCACCAAACGACTTTACCTTCTCAGGCACAGCCAGTAGATAGAGCACCACACCAACAAATAAACTCCGCGCCTCATTTTCCCAAAACTCTTGTTCTGGCAGAATAAGGTTCGCGATTTTTTGCACGTCATCCACCATTTGTCCTGGTTTTTTACTTACCCAGTCAATCGGGTTATAACAATGGCTCATTCCATCAGGATCTGCCGGATTCCATACAAATGCTTTCTGTCCTAATTTTTCAGAACGCCAACCACTTGTCAGCTCATAGTTTTCAAGTTTAATATCATGTACAACAACTGAGTCTTCCCAATAGAGTAGATTGGGTATTACAAATCCCACACCTTTACCAGAACCCGTTGGTGCAAAAAGCAGCGCATGCTGAAAACCATCCGCTACTAATAATTTACCCTTAGTATCTCTGCCTAACAACATCCCTTTTTTGGAGCGAAGACTCGCTTTCTTAATGTCCTTTTCCGTTGCCCAGTGTGCATCACCATGCACTGATTCTTTTTCTTTATATGGACGCCAATCCATCAATGGAGCACGAAATATAAATGACAATATGCCTATAATCATATAGGGCAAGAGAGTCGCACCAAATAATTTAACTACTAAATAATCTTTATATGAAATAGTAATTTGTGAATTATATTTCCACCAGAAGCTCCACCAATAGGTAAAATGTGTCCAATAATATTGAATGTCTTTAATAACACTATTAGACATCTTCATATAGCCAGGACCAGATGCTGTTAACGTAACTAAGAGCATCGAAAAAAGAAGACACATTGCCATCACAAGGATGATAAGGAAGGTGATAATTGCAAAATTTCGAAGATGTCGCATCATAACGAATCTAAATTCCTTTATTCCATTCTTATTTCTTTTCGTCCGTGTGGCCTTTAAAGTAAACTTCAGAAATATAACGCTTACCACCTCCAGCACGTTTTAACTGAACTACTACATCTACCACATTGCGAATATATTCTCGTATTTCAGCGGGAGGCATACCAAGACCTGCTTGCATCACCATTAACTTCAACTGTTCCATTGCCATTGCAGGTGTATCTGCGTGTAGAGTTGATATCGACCCCGGGTGACCGGTATTAATAGCACGCAAGAAACTGAACGCTTCTGCACCACGCAGCTCTCCTACAATAATTCTATCTGGCCTTAAACGCAGGCAGGCTTCTATCAAATCCTGTGTTGTTACATTGGCGCGACCTTGCCCACCTTTTGACGCCAAAAGATGCACCCTATTTAAATGGTCATTTAAAACCACTTCTCGCGCATCTTCTACTGTAATTAAGCGTTCATCCGTAGGGATGGCTCTTAGCGCTGCGTTGGTAAAAGTAGTTTTACCTGTTGAAGTACCGCCGCTAATAATAATATTCTTTTTCCATAATATCGCATTAATAAGAAAATCTTTGATTCTATTCTCAGACAACATTTGACTGAGCTTCTTGTCATTCTCATCAACAATTTCTTCTACTGCTGTGTTGTCGAATGCCCCCATCTTATCATACTGCTCTAAATCCCAATTGAGCGTTGATCCCTTCCTGATAGACATACAAATAGTGCCCGGCTCGCACGCAGGCGGAATCGCGCACTGAATACGAAAACCATTTGGCAAGGTTGCTGAAAGAAGCGGCTTTTCTTCACTTATCATCTGCTCAGTGGATTGAGCAATCAATTTTGCTAGTGATTTTAGATGATCAAAATCAAATGCAGCTATTTCTTCACGGCGCATATCACCACGTTTTTCAATCCAAACTTCTCCAGGACGATTAATAGATATCTCGCTCACACCTTCTTCTGCAAAAAGGAGATTCAGCGGTTCTAGAAATGTTTGTAGTGCTGCTTGTGACATTTATTTTCCATCCTATCCTTCCTAAACTAACACTATTGGGAAGTCGTTATTGTATTGTAGCAAATACTATTTAATAAATCTAACACTCTCGGAAACAGAACGCGGAAATACTAAATCAGAATTAACAAACACTTTTATACGCGTTCCTTGTGCAACCGTAATGCGTGGTTTCGTATTCACAGATTCTTGTACAATATCACCAGCGACATCACTTAAATCTGATGCGGCTTCGGAAATAGCAAAGCTGGTAGGCGTCCCTGTATTACTGCTTGTAGTAGAACCATCAGAGCCAGTCGTTGTACTTGAGGTGGAAGCTGTCGCCCCTGTCACAGTTTCCAATACATAAGCGCCTGTTACAGTTAGAGCACTTAACAAAACAGCATTTCCAAATATTTCCATAAAGCGACTGTCCACAACACCGGTTACACCTGCTCGACCTAACTGATCAGTTCCCGGGGAATCAATACTTACATCTATTCCGTCCGGACGGATAACACGAGTCCAGACGACAAACACCCTTGTTTGGCCAGCTTCTAGTTCTGCCTCATAATTTCCAATCAACCTTGATCCTCTCGGAATCAGAATATTTTTTCCTGATTCTGCGTAAATATCTCTACTAACAACTGCACGAAGCACTCCTGGAAGATCAGTATTAATTGCAGTTTCCAACACCGCATCTATCATTTTTCCTTGTGCAATCACTGAGCTTAAATCACCCAATGTTGTAGCAACAGATTGTATCGCAGCAGTAGGCGCAAGAACATTTGGGTTTGGCGCACTACTGCTTCCGCCACCAAACAATCCGCCACCACCACCTTCTTCGTCACCCACAGCCCCGCCTCCATTCAGCAACATAATTCCCGATTTTCTTCTCGCATCAGCCGCTGCTTGCTCTTCAGGGGTAGGTAAATTTGATCCACCGGGTATAGGCTCAAGCCCCGGAGCCGTAGGCAACTCATCCTCATTATCTGGAAATGCTGGGTTCTCTGGCAATACCGGCTCTTCTTCTGGAACATCAATGATAGGGCTAGGTTCTTCTTCAAAGAAATCTGGCGGAGCAGCATCAAAAGGAATGTCGATTTCAGGCTCACTTGGATTCTGCGAATCACTGTCACCAAAAACACCACCTGAAGGCGCCTCAATATCAGATATTTGAGGCGCAACCGGAGCCTCCACAATGCCAACATCAGGCTCTTGAAAATACGTTTGTTGGGTTGCATCTCTTACATCTTTGGTTGATACGGCTTGAGGCTCTTGCTCTTCTTTCTTTTCCCCTTCTTCACTTCCACTAAATAAAATAAAATATAAAGCCACCGCAGAAATCAAAACAATGCCTACAAGCATAATAACATTTCTGCCGGGGTGAGATGCTAGATGTGATGTTTCATCTGCTATTTCTAGGCCATCATCTTCTTCAAATAACTCCTCCTCTTCTGTAGCACCTGAAGGATAAGGTTCAACTGGCTCAGGAAGCTGGTTCTGGTTTTCCACCTGCTCATTATCTTTATCTTCTGGCATTCTTGCCCCCTCTTATTGAAGGTGGAGGTGGCGCAGACGGACGTGCTGGTGAAAGGCGCTCGTTAAACACACATACTAATTCTGTGCCAATTCGTAGTAAAAATTGACTTTCAATGGTTGGCACAACAATGTATTCGCCCACTCTTGAGAAAGTTAGGCGTTGCTCCGTTCCATCTGGTTTACGAACTAAGATTTGTGGAATATTGGCATTATTATTAGGGAATAGAAAGTGCGTCTGCCGGCCATCATCAAACACTTTAAGTGGCGCAAAGCTTTCTGGTCCTGCAAGACTATAGTCAAAATTAAAGCCTTGACGCGGCTGCACCGAATCTGGAGTCATACGACGACGCTCTTTACTTGGAGCTGGGGGTGGAGCATCAAAATCTTCCGCTTCGGGATAATAAAATCTCACGACATAAACAAGCTCGTCATCTGCCCCCGCCTCTTCAGGCATGCGTGAAGCAATATCAAATTGATAGGTATGCTTATCGGTAATTACCGTCATGTTTGTATGGGCTTCAGGCTCTAGCGGCTTTAGAAAAATCCGATTACCTACTGGAGTCACTTGCCACGCATAAGTATTGCCCATTGAAATTGCTTCGACAGACTCATTCTTAGCAAACTCAATGTTTGATTGATAGCCGTAATGCAATACCACTTTAAATACTTCACTTTCACTAAAAACCAACGTTTTGATTCGACTATCACTCACAATAGGTCGCGCTGCATTAGCAGGAACCGAGCAAAACCCGACCATCCAAACAAAAAGAAATAAACCAAAATAGTGATAATTATTGTATTTCATTATCTACACGATACGATAAAACTTGGAAACCAAGCGGGTTGATATACTGTTCCTCTGTAGTAAGGCGCATTGGAAAGAACTCAAAATTGATCGTTGCAATTTTGTGTTTATCTGGTTGAACACGTTTATGGAGTACGTCACTCTGTTTAAACCTCACTTGCACCGTATAACCGGGAGATTCACGGTTATTTGGTAAGTACGTAATTGACTTCACGCTAATTGTTCGTTCAATTTTATCTCCATACCTCACCGGAGAATCGCCCTGTTCCGATACCAACCAGCGCCTAAATTCCCCATATACTTTATCATCTGAAAGCAATCTTACGATAGTATAATACTGGTAGCGATAGTCGTGAAACGAATAGGTTTCACGTGCATTAAGATATTTCATGATAAAGTATTTCTGGATAGTCTCGTTAGTAGAAAATTTATCAAGCGGCTGCACCACACTGGTAATACCCGTTTTATCTTCCACCTGAATTACAAAAGGAGAGATTTTCTTACTGGAGGATATTTGCAGTACGGTAATAACGGCAAATGAAATACCTAAAAGCGACAGCAAAACAACAAACAGTAAGATATTACGTTGAACCAACGCAGATTGATAGCGGTCTTCATACCAATTGCGCTTTTTTAGCGCCGCGTTCTGCTCTCCCTTCTTTTCTGGCACTGCCATATATCCGCCTCTTCCCCTAAAACAAACTGTCTTTTTTAAGCTTTGTAGCATTACCACATCTGGTCTTCTACGTCACATAAAAATTATATCATTTTTGTTCTTGCAACCGTGTTCTTAACCCCTAATAAAAGACAACTATTCACTGGCGCTACTTTTAGAATACTGGTTATCGGACTGTTGGGATTTTTATCCCGTATAAATCGCGTTAATTTTGGCAGCAACAATAAAATCATTCTGATGCAAGCCACCGATAGAATGTGTTGAAAGTGCAATGTTAAAATAACCACAACATAATCTGATATCAGGGTGATGGTGTTAGCGTTCTGCTATTTCTGAGGCAGTAGAGACAAATCAAAGTGAGGTGGTGAGGGT
>CAYGPX010000045.1:0-9271 GCA_964351935.1 uncultured Rickettsiales bacterium
GGATAAAATACAAATACAGAAAATAGATCGCAATAGGTTTATTAGAAATCCGTGAGGTTTAATGTAGTATGGAGAGACATATTCTGTGTTTAAGAAAAAGGCAGCGGTAAGAAAAGAGAGAATATTTTTGTAATAAAAGATTCATAAAAATCCCAGTGTAATAGGCATTGTGCTGTGTTATAATGTATATATTAGTAAGAGAAAGAGGATTAAAAGAGGCAGGAGAAGAATCACTAAATTGTGGTTTTGCAAATTTTAAGATCCAAAAGGACTTACTTAGTGAAAGAAGACGATAAAAAGATAGAAAAGAATAGCTTAGTGCCGGTGAAGCGCGACCCCTCGGTTAGTGTGGGTAAGCTTCTATATGCCGACAACCCTTCATACTTCAAAGAGAATGAAGACGAAGGTTCAAGTGATGGCTTTAATGAACGTTTGCGTGACCTTGATGTTGAAATGCAAGAGCAAGCGCAAAACCAATCGCTTGAGCAAGAAGAACAAGAATACGCTATCTCTGATGATGAGCAAGGTTACCAGCGTGATAAAGAGCTTGGATTTGACCCGCTAACGCATCAAGTTGAAACACAAAAAGAAATTCAAAAATCTCAAGAACATGAAGAGGATATTGATCTTGATCTTCCGGGTGCAAAAACACGCGGCCATAAGAAAGCTAAATCATCATTCTTAAATAAACTCAAATTAAAGACCATTGGGCTTGCGATTAAAAAATCGCTAGAGGCTTCACTACAAGCAACAAATAGTGTTTTAGAGAAGATATCAACCTATCGCCACTACGCCATTAATACCGATGGTAATCAGGCGGGCATTTTTGATAATACGAAGGAAGAAAATAGAGCGGATGCTAAAGAAGCTATTATGCAAGCTGCTGCTGCGAGGCACTTTTTAGGTGAGGGGCTTGAAGCATTGCAACATGCACAAGAGGCTGCAGCGATGGCAACACAAAAAGCCGCTACGCCTTATATGGAACAAATGGAACAAGCAAAAGAAGCGATAGAGGCGGCTTGTAAAATTAAGGATTCGTTACAAACGACAAGAGATATTATGAACCAAGGTGTAAGTAATAGTAGTTTAGGCACATTGGAGCATGATGCGACGCTGGGAATGAATATTGCCGGCAAGGGTGAACCTACACGAGGAATGTAGATTTACTTTAAGTCAATAAGGAGCGCTTCGGAATTTTAGAAGCAGGGAAATCAGGGATATAGGGAGAAAGCTGCGATGCTAGTGTTTTCTAGTATGACGGCTTTTTCATAAAAACAGGCAGTGATGCAGCGTTTGCTGTGCGCGTCATGTACAAAGGTTATGCGTATGTAAATATGCTAAACCCTTGGCTGTGGGCTGTTTTTATAAGGCTAGGCTGCTTAATTCTCTCTGAATTTAGCACATAGTAGATACGTTGATTGAGGCCGAAAGGAGCGGTGAACCGTTCATGCTGCAAACAGTATGAGTTGTGCCGAGGTTAGATTGATAACGTTTTATGAAAGAGGCCTTTAATTATGGTAAGCTTAAGTGCGATGAAAGAATATTTTGGTATTTTATTGGAAGGAAAAAACGAGATTCCTTCAGAACACCCTTTTGCAGAGGATGATCGTCGCTTCTTTCTGTTTAAACGTGTACGAAGTGATTTTCACAAAATGCATTTGCATATGGATATGCTTGCACATTCGTTGAAAAAAAGCTGCCCAGATTATGTTCAGCTGATGGAAACATTGAAAGAGCACTTTGAAGTACTTTCTAGACTGAGCGATGCTGACTTTGACTACTACTTGCGTACACTTGCAATTGAAAAATGCATTCATACCAAATCACAAGGTAGTGACGATGTGCCGGATATGTTGAATAATTTATTGCAAGGCATGGTGCAGCTATTTATGGCTGATGGTGATAAAATTCAATCGCTCGTAGAAGATGCACTAAAGAACCTTCATGAGAAACATCGTAAACGAAGTTTCTTTGAGTCTAAGTCGGCTAAAAATCTTCGTGATTCCGTACAGAAAGCAGCCGATATTTACGAGCAAATTGAGCACGACCTTTCGCTTGCAAAAGAAGGTATTATCGCAAAAGACAAGCGCATGCTTGAGCTTTTACAGAAGTTAAAAATTGGTCTTGGTGATACGTTATTACAGGCGGCGATTGAAAACACGAACGTGAGAATGCCAAATAAGAATGTTGTGTTCTTTACAGAAGTGTTAAAACGTAATGCAGAAGAAAAAAGACGCAAAGCTGAGGCGCAATTTAATGGAACTAGCACCACACGTGGTGCGTAATCAGACTTTAATTTGTGCTTGTTATAATACCAGATTAGTAGTGCCATAGCACAAGAGAGGGTGTGATGTCTGATAAGAAAGACATTGCACCCGAAATGCTTAGAGACGCACTTCTGCGTAGTGATTTTTCTTCATTCTTAGCGAAAAGCTTTTCTACAGTTGATCCATCCTCCACTTATTTGCACAGCTGGCACTTAGATGTGATGGCTGAGTATCTTGAGCGAGTGACTCAAGGAAAGATAAAACGCCTTATTATCAATATTCCTCCAAGAAGTTTAAAATCGCTCACTGTGAGTGTGGCCTGGCCTGCTTGGCTTTTAGGAAAAAAACCATCACTCAGAGTGATGGCGGCAAGCTATAGTGCTGGGCTTGCGGTGCGTCACTCGCTTGATTGTAGGCAGGTGATGACGGCTCCTTGGTATCGGGAAGTTTTTCCTACTGCACGGATTGTTAAAGATCAGAATGAGAAGCATCGCTTTACTACCACGCGAAGAGGTTTTCGTTTTGCTACTTCTGTTGGCGGAGTGGCAACGGGCGAGGGTGGCGATGTGTTGATTGTGGATGACCCGCATACGCCGATGCAAGCAGCAAGCGATACAATGAGAACACGTGGCATCAACTGGTTTGACCAAACCTTTATGAGTCGCCTTAACCATAAAAAGAAAGGTGTGGTGGTTGTTGTGATGCAGCGCCTTCACCCGCAAGATTTAACCGGACATTTACTCGAAAAGAAAAATGGCGGCTGGGAATTGCTTGAGTTGCCTGCAATTGCTAAAGAAAAACAAATTTTTTCGTTAGCAGGTGAGAGAATCTATGTGCGTAATGAAGGTGAAATATTACAGCCAGAGCGTGAAGGGGAGATGGAGTTGAGTATTTTAAAAGAAGCGTTGGGGAGCTCGGGGTTTTCAGCGCAATATCAACAGCAGCCAATGGCTGAAGAAGGGGCGATGCTTCGGCGTGACTGGATTGGAAGGTTTAATGACATCCCTCAAGAGGGGCTTGTAGTGCAAAGCTGGGATACGGCGATTAAAACTGGACTCAATAATGATTACAGCGCCTGTGCTACCTGGAAAATATCGCAGCAAGAAGGAGACAAGGTTGGTTTTTACCTTTTAGATATGCGTGTAAAACGTATGGAGTATCCTGAGCTATGCCGTGCTGTGCTTGATGCCGCCAAAGAATGGCAGCCGGAAGCAATTTTGGTAGAGGATAAAGCCAGCGGACAATCGCTTTTGCAGGAAATGCGTAGAGAAAGTAAATTACCATTGATTGCCATTCATCCAAAACACCAGAAAACGCAGCGTTTTGCAAGTGTTACACCACTTTTTGAAGCGGGAAGGGTGTTTTTTCCTCGTTATGCAGCATGGCTGGATAGTCTTGAAGTGGAGCTTTTAAGCTTTCCACACGTGGTACATGATGATCAGGTGGACGCAATTTCGCAGTTTCTTATTTGGGCAAGAGAGCGCGAACATAGGCAACCAAGGGTGAGAGGGGTGTAGGTGCAGGCTTTGACGTTGCTAGTTGCTGTTTATTTAGTTATAAACTGTAGGCTTAAACCTCAAGAGAAATAAAACCTTGTCCGAAGTTAGAATCGTTACCGTTAGAAAACAAGATGCAGGCATCAGGCTAGATCGCTGGTTTAAACTGTATGTGCCAGAGATGTCTCACATTGCCTTGCAAAAAGCACTTAGAAAAGGACAGGTGCGGCTGGATGGTAAAAAAGTGACCGCGGGTGATAGGATTGAGGCAGGGCAGGCTATTCGCGTGCCTCCCTTAAATTTAACCCACAGTGAACCATTAAAAACAAGAGTGGTAGAGCCTAAAGCGCCTTCAAAAGAAGCACTGGCAAAGCTAAAAGCGTGTGTGATATTTGAAAATGATACATTGGCAGTGATTAATAAACCGCAAGGGCTAGCCGTTCAAGGTGGTACAGGACAGGCACAAAATGTGGATGCAATGCTGCCGTTCTTATTTAAAGATTGCGAAGATAAGCCACGACTGGTGCACCGTATTGACAAAGATACGAGTGGCTTGTTGGTGGTGGCAAAAACGCGTAAGGCTGCAGCTGAGTTGACGGAAAGCTTTCGTGAAAAAACAATGCATAAACGTTATTTGGCGGTGGTTGTTGGTGTGCCTGTTCCGCGTGAGGGTGTAATCAACTTGCCTTTGGCAAAAGGTGTGGGCGGTAAAGGTGTTGAAAAAATGCAGGTAGATCGTGAGCGAGGCTTAAAATCTATCAGCCGTTATCGCGTGCTTGATTATGCACATGAAAAAGCAGCACTGGTTGAGCTTGAGCCCGTGACAGGTAGAACGCATCAGCTGAGAGTTCATATGGCCGAAATTGGACATCCTATTCTTGGTGATGGTAAATATGGTGGAAAAGTAGCGTTTTTAGAAACAGCAGGCAATACACTGCATCTGCATGCATGGCAGTTGGAGTTGCCCAAACAGATGGTGCAGAAAAAACAGCCTTTTACGGCAGAAATTCCTCCTCATATGAAGGGAACAGTGGAGTTTCTTGGGCTATTGGTTGATTAAAAAATGCCGCAAAGAGCGTTCCCCATTTGTGGAACTTAAAATCTTTGAAAAACACTAAAAATTTCTAGAAATTAGGTTGCTTAGATTGTTCTTTTAAGATAGGCTTATTTCTATCTTTTAAGCAGGCTTGTCTGTGGTGGATAGCTCCACTAAGTTTTGTCTGTGGTTGTAGGAACTGAGTAGATAAAGGGGCATGAGTATCATGCATCAAAAGCTGAAAAGAGGTATCTTTTCTGCGCTTCCACTTGTGGTGCGTAGCACTGTTTTTGGTGCTCTTTTTGTCTTTCTTAGTGTGTCGTTATTTAGTTCTCAGGCGCATGCTAATTCAAAATATGCCTCGTTGGTGATTGATGCAGATACAGGCGTGGTTTTGCATCAGGAAAATGCTGGTGAAAAGCGTTATCCCGCGTCACTGACAAAAATGATGACTTTATATCTCACCTTTCAAGCACTTGAGCAGGGAAAATTAACTTTAAACCAAGGGCTTAGAGCTTCTTCACGCGCAGTGGGGCAGCCACCGAGTAAATTGGGTCTTAAAAAAGGTGGCCGTATTCTTGTAAAAGAAGCAATTGAAGCGCTTGTGATAAAATCAGCCAACGATGTTGCCGTTGTTTTGGCCGAGGCTGTGGGGGGTACTGAGTGGCAATTTGCGATGATGATGAACCGTATGGCAAAACGCTTAGGAATGACTAATACTAATTTCCGTAATGCCTCAGGCCTTCACCACTCTAAGCAATATAGTAATGCATATGATATGGCGCGTCTTGCTGTTGCGCTGCGTCGCGATTATCCGCAGTATTATCACTTCTTTAAGCGTACAAAATTTAACTATGGTGGCAGAACCTACACGACACACAACAGGGTAACACAAAAGTATCCGGGTGCTGATGGCTTGAAAACAGGTTATATTAATGCTTCAGGCTTTAATTTGGTAACTTCAGTCAATCGCCGAGGACAACGGGTGGTAGGTGTCGTACTGGGTGGTCGTAGTAGCAGAACGAGAGATCAGCATATGATGGTGTTGCTTAACCGCGCTTACACCAAATTGGCAAGTAATGCGCAGAGCAGTAAACGTATTAGTGTTGCCGCTATACCAGTTCCTAAGCCAAAACCAGGTACACAATTTTCAACAGTAATTGAGCCTTCAGATAAAGCATTAATTGCTACAAGCTCAATTGAAAAAGTGGTGGGCGAAGGCGATTATGAAGCACCGCTTCCAGAACAACGCCCTGAGCTGGAAATACAGCTTGTGCCAGTCAATAATAGTTTTAGGGGGTTGCGTGTGCCCGAATCTAACGTTCCCATTCCGTTGAATAGGCCATAAGCTAAGGCTTTACCGATAGATTATTTCATCAAATTATTTTCTAAGAATTAGTAACGCTCTTGATAGGATTGAAAATTTTCCATCGTTTCTTCTAATGAAGAGGGTTGAATTTTCTCGAGTGTTTTAACGTTTATATTTTCTACATCAATAGAACTGCCAATGCTTCTTACGGTTTTTGTAAGCTCGTTGCGCTCTTTCTGGCTCATAGCCATTAACTGTTTCTTGATGATTTCTGCTTGTTGTAATATTTGGCTGCGCTGTTCATCTGACATCTGTGTCATGATATTTGTTACGCCCTGTACAATTTCTTTATCACTTTTTTGTGATGATGCCTGAGCTTTCTCATAAGGTGCACAGGTTATAAATGCAGTTACACCAAGTGCTAACAGTGTAAGTCGTTTCATCTTATTTGTCCCTCTACAGTTCTAATTCGTCCTTGATTAAAAGTATAAAACTATTTCTTTAACAAAGTATTAACGAGACGAGGTTTTTTTATGAGCGGTTTTCATGATGTTAGATTTCCCGAAGATATTGCTTATGGCACCACAGGTGGGCCTGAATTTTCAACAGATGTTGTTGTGACGCATGGTGGATATGAGCGACGAAATATTAATTGGGAAGAGGCACGTGGTCGCTATAACATTGCGCATGGTATTAAAACACAAGCGCAACTGGAAATATTAATGGCTTTCTTTAGGGCAAGAATGGGAAGAGCCTATGGCTTTAGGTTTAAAGATTGGTCAGATTACAGTGCTTCAGTGCAAACAATTGGTGAAGGAGATGGCACTACTACAGCATTTTAATTAATAAAAACCTATAGTAGCGGTGCTGTTACGGCATCACGTGATATCACAAAACCTGTTGATGGTACGGTACAGGTGTTTTTGGATGGCGTAGAGCAACTAAGCGGGTGGAGCGTAGATGCTATAACCGGAATTCTGACCTTTAGCACTGCGCCTTCTGAAGGCGAAGAGATTACAGCTAGTTTTGAATTTGATGTGCCAGTACGCTTTGATGCAGATAGAATTTCTGCCACAATAGAAGATTATGGAAGCTATGCACTGCGCGAGATTGCGTTGATTGAACTTCGATAGCTCTTTTAGGCAGATTTACTTTGTGTTGCATCTATAAGAGAATCTGAAACTGCCTGAGCAAAGCTTTCTTTGGGCTTGAAGTTTTTCTGTGAACGTTTTGATTCTATAGTATTTTTTTCTGATTTTGTTTGGCTGTCTTCATTAAGGAGTTTTCTCTCTTCTTCGGTCGGGGCTATTGAGTGTTTTTCATCACATAAAGCTGTTTTATAATCTTTAGGTGTATGTGTGGTGCGCTGAGGTGGGCAAAAGAATTCTTTTCGCTCATACGCTCCATCGTTATTCTTTTCAATCAAGACAACTTGACCATTACCAACTTTGGGAATGTTCATGGTTTCTTCAATAGTTTTATGAAAGAAAGCACCTGAAAATGCTGTTTCAACGTGGTTATGTGAGATAATTATGACGTTTTCTATGTCTTTTTCTTTACAACTGCGCATCATTTCATTTTTAAACATCTGTGCTCTAATGAATACATCCATGGGTCGCTCACCAAGCGGTTTTCGGGCAAAAAATTCACCATTCTTTTTAGAAGTTAGTAGGTTGTATTTTTTGAATTCAAGTGGATAGGCTATTTTACGGTATTCATCGTTTGTAAGATCGTCATACATGCCGTGATCTAATTCTGTGATAAGAGGCTCTTCACGTATTTCAACATGTTTGAGAGCATCACCAAGACCAGCTCTAAAGCCATTAAGTGTTTGGACGGTTCGCTTTAGTGGGCTGTAGTAGATGCGGGTTTTTTGTTCTGCGGCTTCGGGATGGCTCAGAAAAAAGTCTCGAATATTCTGGCCTGCTTTAAATGCCTGCTCATAGCCAAGCTCTGTGAGTGATAAATCAAGGTTTTGAACAGTGGCATATTTGGTGTGGTCAATATTGCCTTCAGATTCGCCATGGCGGATAAAAAAACATCGTTGCATATATGAAGCCTTAATTTTTATATGAATTAACGCCTTCAATTCTAGCAGTTGTTTATTTCATCATTATGACAATTAGAAAAAAATTGGCTCATCATTTTATTAAGAGGAAATTGTTATGAAACCTGCTTCCACAGCACTTAAAGCTCATTTTGAAGAAGAAACAGCCACCCTTGCCACCTGTTGGAAGCTTACGCGGCGTGATAATCAGGTGATGGGGTTTTGTTCGCATAGTAAGGATATTAGTTATGAGGAAGTTGAATATAAGGCTTCAAGCGGTTTTACACCTAGCTCTATAAGTAGTCATAGTGGTTTGGCGATTGACCAGTTGGAGGTGGAAGCTGTTATAGAAAGTGGCATGATTAGTGATGCTGATATTCATGCGGGGCTTTATGATTTTGCAGAAATCGATATTTTTTTACTTAATTATAAAGATATTTCACAAGGTGCATTAGAACTTAGGCGAGGATGGCTTGGTGAAATTAAGTATGGTACGCAGTATTTTACTGCAGAGGTGAGAGGGCTGACGCAAAAACTATCGCACACGTTGGGTGAACTTTATTCACCTCGATGTAGGGCAAAACTTGGTGATGCGCGCTGTGGCATTTCACTTGCCGGTTATACGGATAGTGGCGCTATTACCTCAATTACAAGCCAGAGAGTGTTTGGGGATATATCGCTTTTGGCAGAGGATGGGTATTATAACTTTGGATTGGTGACATTTTTAAGTGGTAATAATAATGGTCTTTCTATGGAAGTGAAGCGTTATCAATCGGGTGTGGTGGAGCTTGCGATGCCGATGCCATATGCGCTTGCGATTTCAGATAGCTATCAGATAGTGGCGGGGTGTGATAAGCGTTTTTCTACTTGTATTGCGGTGTTTTCAAATGCGGTAAATTTTAGAGGAGAGCCGCATATTCCGGGTAATGATAAGCTTTTCTCAGGGAAATAGTTGTGCTTATGCTATAATATTGTAGGCAACTTTTTGCGCGCAATTGTGGCAAGTTAAAACGCCGCTTGCACTTTGGATGAAACTCCAGTAGATTCCGCGCACAAGGCGTGAAGATAGACAAGATAGCATTGTGCTATTTTGTAAGCCCAATTTGTAAGAAACAT
>CAYGPX010000046.1:0-9173 GCA_964351935.1 uncultured Rickettsiales bacterium
CCTTGATAGCTGGTATGTAAAGAACTGGAGCATTTGGCACGATGTAGTAATTTTATTCAAAACTATTACGGTGGTGCTTGCAAGGCGCGGTGCTTACTAAGCGTTTTTAATATTGCTTGTAGAAAATGTAGCTAGGTTGATTAGACAACCATTCCCTGTTAGATTTAGATTCTCTAGATTTAATAAAACAACATGGTAGTGGTTTGTCTAAACTATTAAACAAAGAAAATTATCACGGCCAAGAACGAAAAGTTGGCTTGGAAGTTGAGTATGCAGCGCTTCCACTTAAGAAGGCTGCCGACATTGTGTGCAAACTTTTTGGTGGAAAAGTAGAAAAAGAAACAGATGCTCTTTTTAAGGTAGTAGAAACTACTTTCGGTGACTTTACGCTAGAACTTGATGCTATTCCATTGCAAAAGGTGGCAGATAACACAAAGAAGCTTCAAGCTAAAACAAAAAGAAATGTGATGGATGAGTTGCATTTGAATTTTGGTAAAGCCCTAAGCGAAGCTGGTGAAGAATTTGCCCCGTTTGAGATTGTGGCACCCCCTATAAAAATTAGCCAATTACCTGAATTGGAAAAATTAAGAGATGCCCTTCGTAAAGCCGGAGCAAAAGATACGAAAGAAAATTTTTATTCGGCATTTGGTTTACATATTAACCCTGAAGTGGCATCGTTAGATGCTGAATATATTATACGCCACTTGCAGAGCTTTTTATTGCTAGCACCTTGGTTAAAGCAGCTACATAAGATTGATATTACCCGCAGGGTTAGTAGCTTTATTGATCCTTTTCCTAAATCCTATATGAAACTGGTGTTGGATAACAATTACGCACCGGACATAGAAAGGATGATTAGGGATTATCATGAGCATAATCCAACACGTAATCGTGCATTGGATATGCTACCACTTTTTGCACATATTGATGAGAAGTTGGTTAGGAAACTCTACGGAAAGAAAGAAAAAATCAATAAACGTCCTACGTTTCATTATCGTTTGCCAAATTGTGAGTTGGCGGATGAAAGCTGGTCGTTTGATAAAGAGTGGAAGCACTGGTTGCATGTGGAAGTGCTTGCAAATGATATTAAGCGACTCCATCAGCTTATGGAACAATGGCAGGAACATCAGGAGCATTGGTTTTCATTTGAATCGGAATGGGTGGATGTTGTTGAAAAACAGATGATTAAGAATGAAGGGTATAATAAACCTCTGATTGGTGTGACTACTTCGGCTAGCAAAGGCTATACTATGTGGTGGTGTACGCGTTTGGGAGTGAAACTTTCCGGTGGCCGTGCGGTACGTATTACGGCTTTAAACGAAAAAGATTATAAAAAATGTGATGGTTATATTATCTCTGGTGGTGTGGATGTTGACCCTGAATCTTATGGGCAGGAAAACCGAGCAAGTGTGGGTGTTGAACCAGAAAGAGATAGTCTTGAGAAAAAAGTAATTTCACACGCGCTTAAACACCAAAAGTCATTGATGGGTATTTGCCGTGGTGCGCAGATGATTAATATTGTCAAAGGTGGTACGCTTCACCAAGATGCGCGTGATTTTTATGAGAATTTTATTCCGTCCGATAGCCTGCTCGGTAAGATATTTTCAAGGCGTTTGATTCATATTATTAAAGATGGGCTGCTTTGTAGCCTCTTTAAAGAAAAGCCCGAACTTTCTGTGAATAGTTTGCATCATCAGGCAATCAATAAACTTGGAAATGGATTGCAAGTGGTAGCTGAGGATGAGCATGGAATTGTGCAGGCAATTGAAAGCAATGATTTAGATAAAAATTTTATATTGGGGGTGCAATGGCATCCTGAATTTATGCTGCATAGTAAGGCGCATAGAAAGTTGTTTAGAACATTTGTGAAATCTGCCGTTAGATAAGTTTATACCTTTGTAAATTAGAGTTTTTCTATGCGTTGCCCTATATGTAAGTCAGATACTTTTGTTGTCTTGAAAAAGGAGCAGAATGTTTCATGTGGAGATTATTTTGAAGGTCGACGTATATTTTTAAATAATATAGGTGCAATTGATCTATTGGAATGTAGAGAATGTGGTTTTGCATTCTTCCCAGAGTTTTATGGGTGGGATGATAAGGCATTTCTTCAAAACATTTATAATGAAGACTACCATTTATGTGACACGCCGTTTTTGGAAGAGAGGCCACAAAAGATAGCTCGCTGGCTTGCCAGCATTATTGGCGAGCAAGCGTTATTGGATTATGGCGGCGGCAAAGGAAGACTGGCAGAAATATTGAGAGAATGCGACAAAAATGCAGAAAGTTATGATCCTTTTTATGCATCGAATAGATTAGGGGATAAAAAGTTTGATATCGTTACTGCGTTTGAGGTTGTAGAACATGTTCCTGATCAAATAGAGCTGTTTAAGACGCTTAAATCGCTTTGTGTAAAGGATGGAATGATATTGTTTTCTACGTTGCTGAAGCCGCGTTATTTAAAAGATGACTGGTGGTATGCATCGCCGCGCAATGGCCATCTATCTTTTCATACAAAGGAAAGTTTGCAACTGTTGTGCAATCAAAGTGGCTTATATTTAAAGTCGCTTTCAGATGAAATACATATTGCTGGGTTTATGGCTGAGACGCTAAACTGTGAAAGTGTCTGGGGCAGCTTGCAAATTAATGATGATATAAAATATCGTTATTCAGTTTTGTGGAGTAGGTTGGATGAGATATCCAAATCATGATGGTTTTAGATGGTCAAGTTCAGAAAATTTTTAAACCTACAATAATTAGCAGAAACAACACTCTAGCTTTTTCATTACCAAAAGCGTTTTGATGCGAAGGCTTTGCCAGAACCTGATTTGAGATACTTCTCAAATTCGTAGGCTTTGTATTTATCTTGGAAGGCGTGGTAGGTCACTAATTCCCACGGCATATACTTGGCAGTGTGTTTAGAAAAGCCATTGTTATGGTCATGATGGCGTTTTTTCAAGTCCTCAGTAATACCAACATATTTTTGATCTGGATGACTCAAACTTCTAAGAAGATATACATAATACATACAGCCCTCCTTCGCCTGCGCTTTGCTACGGCTTCGTAGCGCATCCTTCGGCCTAACGATCTTTTCTACTGGCTGCGCCATCCGAAGCCCGTAAGGGCGAAGGATGGTCGGAGTGACAGGATTTGAACCTGCGACCCCTAGTCCCCCAGACTAGTGCGCTACCAAGCTGCGCTACACCCCGACATAGTGAGTCACCATATAAAAACACTACAAAAATGCAAGGTTCAAAAAAACTTTGCATGGTGGGGTTCCATGGTATGCAAAAAGTGGGTATTGTATTAATTGTAGGGTCGGAAAGTTGCAGCTAGACAGAGCGAGCGAGCGACTTATCAACGCCTACATCTGCCGGAGCGACTAAACCACTCACTTTTATACCTGCATCTTTTAGCCATTTACTGGAAGCATAGAGGTTGTCTTCAATTGCACCTTCTACAAAGGTTTTTGAATTTTCATTATATTGCTTACCATTATATTTAAACCCGACGGTGATCTGCGTGCCAGCTTTGGTTAGCTCACTCATGGTATCTTTATAGTAGTTTGGAATGGCCTGCCCCGGTAATGCTTCTATCACAATATGCGAACTTACCTCGCTTGCTATTTTAAGCATGGACTTAAAAAGCTCTTGGTCGGGTATGTATTTTATTTTTAGGGGCTGAGAAGATTTTTCAGGTTTTTTAAATTTTTGCTCGTCTTGGTCATACTGCACTATAATTGGAGGCAATGTTTTTAAGCCAAACTTTAAAGAAGTATAAACCTGCGTACTTGGCCCTGACTCGAATAGGCAGCCAGCACTTTTTAACTGGAGAATAGCTTGGCTTTGGCTCGAAATAGGCTGAAAGCTTTTAGGTTTAAATGATTTTTCATTTTGTGCTAAAGGTGCTTCATCATTAATGAAGGCAATACGAATGCCATGATAACTTAGATGTTTTATCGTGTTGATAATTTTTGGTGATTTGGTGCTCTTTAATATATTCTCTAAGCCTTCGATTGGAACAATATCAAAGGGTTGTTTGCCACTGAAGCTTAGATATAGCAGGTGCTCAAGGTATGTTTGAATTACTTCAGGATTATTTCCGTAAATAAGTGTAGGTGCTACATTTATGCCCGTGCTTAGAGATGTGCGCTCTTTCATTTCAGGGTTTATAGTGCTTAGAGTGTGGTGATGCGCTGCCCCATCCTTTGAAAATTCAATTACATCGGTAATGCCATTATTGCTTCGGAAGGCATCCTTTAACTGCGAAGAAATTTTTACGATGCCTTTTGAAATGTCATGCAGCTTTACTGCCTTTACTTCATCATCTTTGGAGAGCTCAGGCGATAGTAGGTATGCGCCTTTTAAGGAGGTGGTGCCCTTTTGGTCTGTTACGGTTCGGGCTGCTTCGAGAGCACCTTTTACAAGTGATGCAACATGAGATGGATTTTCTTCAAACGAGTACATTGAACTTACAAATGTCATATTTGAATCTTTAAGTAGCCCTTTTTTTTGCATGTCTGCGGTAAGTCCTGTTGCATAGAATTCGAGGGTGTCTGTTCCCCCGAGTACAATTGCACTATTTTGTCCGCCTTTTAGTGCTTGTTCGACGGTTTGTGCTAACGCCGGATAGTGAATTGAGAAATCAAAATCAATACTATCAATTAAGCCAAACTTAGTGACGTTGCTATTGGGTAGCCCGCTTAAAGATTGAAAAGGAGTCATCACATACGGTGAGATACTATATTCATTTAATAAGTGAAAGGTGCTTCTAACACCTAAAATTGCTAGAATTTGATCTAGCTCTGCTTGCAGCGTTTCTTTCTCGTAGCGGTTGGTTTTCAACTCGGTTACTTGCTTGAGAAGCTTTTTTTCTGTTTCTGCATCAAGGTTTGAATCTTTAATTTTTACGGCTGTGAGTAAATGTCTTACATCATAGGCTGGTGTATATCCTTCCGGATTATTATCCATGGTTAAGGTGCCGCCAGTAAGAATGAAATGTATGTTATGCAAAGTATTAGCCCTCATTTGGGTTTCATTTATGAGGCATTGTAATCAAAGTTGCTGCCAAAAGTATAGAGGCTATGTGTGTTTTGTAACATTGCTGTAATAATTGACGTTCGTGTGGCGTAGTTCAGGTGTCTTTTTTTTATCATTAATTGGGGTAGTTATGGTGCAGTTATTTGCTATGAAAGGGCGCATGTTTGCGCCCTCTGTTTTTTCACGCGTGAAAAGTTTGTTGGGAACTAACCCGTCAGTATCTGTAAAAAATAATATGGTGAGTGCGGCTTCAGCAAATAGCTCGCTTACCTATTATTATGCTGCAGGTAAGCCAGTGTGGAAGAGTAGGAGGTATCAGAGTTTTGCCGAAGACGGATATATTCGCAATGTGATTGCCAATCGCTCTATTCAGTTGATTGCCAATAATGCTGCCAGTGTGAAGTTAAAACTTTTGCGACAAGTGAAAGGGCAAGTGGTGGAGGTTAGTCAACATGCGGTGCTTGATTTACTCAAACGCCCAAACCCATGTATGGGTGGGATAGAACTGCTCACGACCTTGTTTACTCATAAATTAATAGGCGGGAATGCCTATGTGCAGATGGTGCGCGATGGCGCTGGCATGCCAGCAGAGCTATTTTGTTTGCGCCCAGACCGCATGAGCGTGATTGCGGGGAAGGGGTGTTTTCCTGCTGGTTATTTATATCAAGTGGAAGATAAAGAGCGTCGTTTCGGGGTGGATGCGATGACAGGACGCTTTGATATTTTGCATATTAAAAGTCAACACCCACTGAATGATTGGTATGGGCTTTCGGCTTTTGAAGCGGTAGCTTATGCGATTGATCAGCATAATCAGGCCGGTGAGTGGAATCAGGCGCTATTGCAAAATGGTGCGCGGCCAAGTGGGGCACTGGTAGTGAAGGGAGAAGACGGCAAGGGGAGCTATTTAAGTGATGAGCAGTATTTAAGTGATGAGCAGTATTTAAGGCTTAAAACCCAATTGAATGAAGAATATTCCGGTGCAAGCAATGCCGGAAGACCTGTGTTGCTTGAAGGTGGGCTGGAATGGCGTGAGATGAGCCTTTCGCCCAAAGATATGGATTTTTTGAATGTGAAACATAGTGCTGCACGTGATATTGCGCTGGCTTTTGGTGTGCCACCTCAAATGTTGGGAATCCCCGGAGATAATACCTATAGCAATTATAAAGAAGCGCGCAGTGCCTTTTGGGTGGAAACCATCTTTCCTCTACTCACCCATACACTTAGCAGCTTGAATAACTGGCTATTGCCTGAATTTGGTGGGCGAAGCAGTGGCAAGCTGGAGCTGGTGATTGGTGAGGATTTGGAGGGTTAGGGATGTCGGCATTATTAGAATTACAAAAAGCAGTTTATTCAGCACTCAATGGCGATGCTGGGCTTTTGGCGATGGTGGAAGGTGTGTATAACCATGTGCCACAGGGAACGGACTTTCCCTATGTGGTGATTTCAACACTGAATGGAGAGGATATTTCAACTATCGCAAGCCACAAAGAGCGTGTGAGTATTGGGCTTAATATCTATTCAGACAAGCAAGGGGCGAAAGAGGTGCTGGATATTGCCGGTGAAGTTCATCGTATTTTGCATCAGCAGAGCCTTGAACTTGCCAGTGGCTACACGCTTGAGGTACTGAAAGTTACGGATACGAATGCAAGGCAGCTTGCTAGTGGCACGGTGTGGCTGGGGCAGGTGGAAGCGGAAGCTAGGGTGTTAATTGATTAATGTTTCTTACTTCCTGCTCGGATTTTTATCCTCGCATTGAAGCGCCGCTTTGCGGGCTCATGGCTGGCACGGTTTTCTAATCGTGCATAATAGTTTCAATTCCAAATAGATGGATTTAGAAGGAGAAAATTATGACCAATTATCAACCAAAATATAGCTTAGTAAGTGCACCCATAGCAGAACCTGTAAGCCTTGCAGAGGCTAAAACATTCTTACGGGTGGATGGTAGTGACGAAGATGGGATTATCGGTAATTTGATAACGGCAACGCGTGTGCAGGCTGAAAATTATCTGCGCCGTCGTCTTATCACCCAAAGCTGGAAAATTGCATTTGATGGCATCGCGCCAGCAGCAGTGCATTTGCCATATTTGCCAGCGCAGAGCATCACATCAGTTACGCAATATAACCGTAGTGGTAATGCAACGGTGATGGATAGCAGTCGCTATTATCTGACGGCTGGCAATGAAGTGCTGATGTTTGATGCGTATTTATGCAGCCACCGAATTGAGATTGTGTATGTGGCAGGCTATGGCGATGCTAGCAGCGATGTGCCCGAACCAATCAGGCAGGGAATGTTGCAGCAAGTGGGGTATTTTTACGAAGGTAGGGGCAATAACGGCAATATGCCGATTCCGGTTAAGAGCCTGTGGGAGCCTTATAGAGTTCAATATTTGTAAAATCACTCTGGCTTGTTGCAAAAACAGATAATTTCCGCTTCCGCTGCTCACGTACTTTTATGTACGTTCCGCTGTGGTGCTCAATTCTCTATTTTTTCACTGGTGCCATAGCGGTTTTACAATCGGTTCCATGAAAAGGATCAGTGAATTATTTATTTTATAAGAGAGGATATTATGTCAAAAGTGCCTTTAACTTATCGTTTAAAACATCGCGTAACACTGCAAGAGGCCATAAAATCAGCGGATGGCGCGGGTGGTTTTAGCACTAGCTGGAGTGATGTGAATACGGTGTGGGCAGAAATTGCGCCTTTTTCTAGCCGTTCAACCACGCAACAACGGCTGGTGGCTGAGCAGTTGGACGTACAGCAGCGTTATCGCATTACCATCCGCTATCAAAGCGGTGTGGATGCAGGCATGCGCATAAAGTATGGCAGCCGTGCGTTTAATATTCTGAGTGTGGTGAATGTGCAAGAGCGAGGCGAGGCGTTGGAGCTGTTTTGTTTAGAAGGCTAACTATAAATGTTTTTCCATTACAAAGTTTGTTAGTGATTCTCCATTACGTTTTATCTGCTGTTTTCTTATTTCTTTGAAGCCTTTTGATTCAAAGAACGGTTTAGCGGTAATACTAACTTCAGCAAATAACTTCGCTAGCCCTAGTGTGCTAGCGGTTTTCTCGATGCGGTAGATTAATACGGAGCCGACTTTTTGTCCTTGATATTCATGGTGTACGTAAAAGCAATCAATATGACCATTTTGTTCAAATTCTGTAAAGCCTAAAATGGTTTGATCAATCAAGGCTACGTAAGGTGGTTTCACCTGCCAGCGTGCATACCAGCTAGTTAATTCGAGGCAGGATGAGGGTGCCCATGCATCCAGTTGCTGTGCTGTGTAGTCTGTCGCATTAACGGAGTGAATAGTGTTATAAAAAATATCCACAAGATGCTTTGCATCTGATTTAAGGTAATAGTCACAATCTAACCATAATTCATATCGACATAATAGGTAACGATCTTTTCGAATTCGCCAGCGATGTTGTCACCGCGAAGCGTCATGGCTTTTTTGCCGTCGATGAAAACAGGAGCGGCAGGGGATTCGCCCGTGCCGGGGAGGGAGATGCCGATGTTAGCATGTTTGCTCTCACCTGGGCCGTTGACGATGCAGCCCATCACGGCCACATTCATTTCTTCTACGCCTTTATAGCGCTGTTTCCATTCGGGCATAGAGTTGCGCAGGAAGCTTTGAATATCATCCGCGAGCGATTGAAATACGGTGCTGGTGGTGCGCCCGCAACCCGGGCAGGCAGTCACCATTGGGGTGAACGAGCGGAAGCCCATGGTTTGCAATATTTCTTGTGCAACGATGACTTCTTTTTCACGCGGTGCGTTTGGCTCAGGGGTGAGGGAAATGCGAATGGTATCGCCGATGCCTTGCTGAAGAAGCACAGCAAGCGCTGCAGATGAGGCAACGATGCCTTTGCTGCCCATGCCAGCTTCAGTGAGGCCAAGATGAAGTGCAAAGTTGGAGCGTTTTGCAAGCTCGCTATAGACGCTGATGAGATCTTGAACGCGGCTCATTTTACAGGAAAGGATGATTTTGTCTTTCGGTAAGCCAATTTCAACGGCTTTTTCGGCACTGGTGAGGGCGGAAACAATCATCGCCTCCTGCAGAATGGCTTCAGCCGGTTTGGGGTCAGACGATTTGGCGTTTTCATCCATCAATTTGGTGGCAACGGATTGGTCTAGAC
>CAYGPX010000047.1:0-9035 GCA_964351935.1 uncultured Rickettsiales bacterium
TACGGCAGCAGGTAAAATTTATCAACGCGCGTTCGGTGGTATGACCACGCATTATGGCGAAGGCAAAGCTGCGCAGCGTACTTGTGCAGCGGCTGACCGTACCGGTCATGCGATTCTTCATACGCTTTACACGCAAGCACTTCGCCATCAGGCAAAATTCTTTATTGAGTTTTTCGCGCTTGATCTCATTATGGATGAAGATGGTGTTTGCCGTGGGGTGATGTCGATTGATTTAGCAACGGGTCAAATTCACCGTTTCCGCGCTCAAATGGTAGTGCTGGCAACGGGTGGTTATGGTCGTGCTTATTTTTCATGTACCTCTGCTCACACCTGTACGGGTGATGGTGGTGGTATGGTACTGCGTCAGGGCTTGCCATTGATGGATATGGAATTCGTACAGTTTCATCCAACAGGAATTTATGGCGCAGGTTGCCTCATTACTGAAGGTGTGCGCGGTGAAGGTGGTTACCTTGTCAATTCCGAAGGTGAGCGTTTTATGGAGCGTTATGCACCAAGCGCAAAAGATCTTGCTTCGCGTGATGTGGTTAGCCGCGCTATGACGATTGAAATTCGTGAAGGTCGCGGTGTGGGTCAAAATAAAGACCATATTTACTTGCATCTTGATCACTTGGATGCGGATGTTATTCATTCTCGTTTGCCGGGTATTGCTGAGTCAGCACGTATTTTTGCAGGTGTGGATGTAACCAAAGAGCCAATTCCTGTATTGCCAACCGTTCACTATAACATGGGTGGTATTCCTACTAATTATCATGGTGAAGTGGTGAAGGTTAAGGGGCGTAACTCAGAAACCGTAGTTCCGGGTCTAATGGCAATCGGTGAAGCTGCATGTGTATCGGTGCATGGTGCTAACCGTTTGGGTTCTAACTCACTGCTTGATTTGGTGGTGTTTGGCAGGGCTGCTGCACTTCGTGCTAAAGAAATTGTAAAGCCGGGTGCGTCGCATAAAACACTACCGGCAAATGCTGGAGATGATGCGCTGGCGCGATTGGATAAAATCCGTTTCTCTAAAGGTAAATTGCGTACGTCTCAAATTCGCGCAGAGATGCAGCGAGTGATGCAAAACCACGCAGCAGTATTCCGTACAAAAGAAACACTGGCAGAAGGTGTGGATGCCATAACGGATATGTATAATATGTATCCTGATATCGGTATTTCTGATCGTGGTTTAGTGTGGAATAGTGATTTGGTAGAAGCGCTTGAGCTTGATAATCTGCGTTCGCAAGCAGTTGTCACCTTGGCGGGTGCGTTGAACCGCGAAGAAAGTCGTGGTGCGCATGCGCGTGAAGACTATCCAGATAGAGATGATAAAGAATGGTTGAAGCACTCAATGATTACGATTGATGAGGCCCAAGGAAAAACAAAAATTCAGTATCGCCCGGTACATATGCATACGCTGACCAATGAAGTGCAGCCTGTGCCTTTGAAAAAACGGGTCTACTAGGAGAGGTATGTCATGGTAGAATTAGCATTGCCAAAAAATTCGAGACCAACCAAAGGTAAAACGGTGAAAGCCGCTGCGGATGCAAAATCTGTAAAGCGATTTAACGTCTATCGCTGGGATCCTGAAGAGTTGAACGAAAAGGGGGAGCCAAAAAATCCTCGCATTGACACGTTTGAGGTGGATTTAGCAAAATGTGGCCCAATGGTTTTGGATGCAATCATTAAAATTAAAGATGAAACGGATAGTTCGTTGACATTCCGTCGCTCGTGCCGTGAAGGAATTTGCGGTTCATGTGCGATGAATATTGATGGTACGAACACGCTGGCATGTACTAAGCCTATTTCAGAAGTTAAAGGTGATGTGAATATTTATCCATTGCCACATATGCCGGTGATTAAGGATCTGGTGCCTGATCTTACGCATTTTTATGCACAATATGAATCGATTGAGCCTTGGCTTCAGGCTGATTCTCCTGCGCCTGCAAGTTCTGAGCGCTTGCAATCGCCTGAAGACCGTGAAAAATTAGATGGTCTTTATGAGTGTATTCTTTGTGCGTGTTGTTCAACCAGTTGCCCAAGCTATTGGTGGAATAGTGAAAAATATTTAGGCCCTGCCGTACTGCTGCATGCATATCGCTGGATTATTGATAGCCGTGATGAGCGCACGGGCGAGCGGTTGGATGCGTTAGAAGACCCATTTAAGCTTTACCGCTGCCATACTATTATGAATTGTGCCAAAACCTGCCCGAAAGGTTTGAATCCTGCTAAGGCAATTGGTGAAATTAAAAAGATGCTAGCAGCAAGAGCAGGCTAATATTATAAGTATTAAATGTGAGGACATAAGTCCGAATCAGCCTTGAGCTAGCGAAACTATGTTTTAATGCTCGTTTGAAGAAAGCGAGCAGAAAATAATAATAAGAGACATACTATGAGAGAAGCGCGCATTTACAGACCTACCAAAAATGCAATGCAATCAGGTAAGCGTAATACCAAAAAGTGGGTATTAGAAATTCTACCTGAGAATAGACGCTTTATTGATCCAATTATGGGTTGGACCGGCACAACTGATACCACTCAGCAATTGCGTTTAAAGTTTGATAGCGAAGCCGAAGCGGTGGAGTATGCGAAGCGCAAAGGGCTTGAATATCGTTTGATGCTTCCAAAAGCAGCCAAAACCCCTATTCGCACCTATGCAGAAAATTTTATTTAGTTTCTATAAATTGGCAAGCGTCTTACGCTCAATTTTCTTTGCGAGTAGAAGTGTTTTTATCTGTACCAAAACACACACCACTGCAAAGCTTATATAAAATCCAAACATCCACAATAGTGGCGTTAGCATATCACTATGAATAGCGATGCCCCCTGAGCGAATAATGCTGGCAGGTTGGTGCAGTGTATTCCACCAGTCTACAGAAAACTTAATAATTGGGATATTAATAATCCCAAAGATAGAGAGTATTGCAGCCATTTTAGCACCATGTCCCGCATCATCAAACGCGCGGTAAAGGCTAATATAGCCAAGGTAAAAGAAAAACAAGACCAATACGGAAGTAAGGCGTGCATCCCACACCCACCATGTTCCCCACATGGGTTTTCCCCAAAGCATTCCGGTGATTAGGCAGATAGCTGTGAATGCTGCTCCAACATAGGCAGTGGTAATGCCGGCTAATTCAGAAAGTGGGTTTTTCCATACCAAGAAAGAAATACCTGCTAACGCCATAGCAATATAGCAACCAAGCGCCATCCAGGCGGCGGGAACGTGAACATACATAATGCGTACGGTTTCGCCTTGCTGATAATCAGGTGGGGAATTAAATAAGGCGTACTGCAAACCAACAATAAGACAAGATAGCATCGTCAGCACGAACATAGGCAGCATAATACGGTAAATACTATCAAATCGTGATGGGGTAAGCCAGTGAAGCATAACGTAGCACTGTTTCGAATCTATAGGAGTGGTTCAATAGGCTGCATCATAGCTTATGTTTTAAAGATTACAATCAAGGAAGTGAATCTAATAAAAAATGGGTGATTTTGTGATTGATTGTTCATGCCTTTGTGCGCTATATAACAGGGCAAAGTAGTTTAGTTAGTTAGAATTTTTGGTCATAGGTGTTACCCATGAAAGATTTGGAACTTAATAAAATTGCAGCGGCGGTGCTGGTGGCAGGCTTGATTGCGTTGGTAAGCGGAAAGATTGCAGACGCGCTGTATCACCCTAAGGATGCTGAAAAGCGTGGATTTGAAATTGCGGTTGATGAATCTGCCGGAGCCGGTGGTGAGCAAGCTCAAGAAGAAGTGGTGCTTGATATTCCTGCACTGATGGCAGCAGCAGATGCAGTAAAAGGTGAGGCGCTTCATAAAAAATGTGTTGCTTGTCATAGCTTTGATGCTGGTGGACCCAATAAAGTTGGTCCTAAGCTGTTTGGTGTCGTGGGGCGTACAAAAGCCTCTGTTGGTGACTATGCCTACTCAGATGCGCTAAAATCAATGAATGGTAAGTGGGATGAAGAGGCACTTTTTGGTTTCCTTGCTAATCCTAGAAAATATGCACCAGGCAACAAAATGGGTTTTGCTGGTTTGAAAAAGCCAGAAGATTTAGCAAATATGGTGGCTTACCTCAAGCAGTTGAAATAAAGCGCTTTTTTCGCAATAAAGAATATAATAAAAAGGAAGCAGATATCTGCTTCCTTTTTTATTGCGTGGAAAAGAAATCCATATAGTGTAAATCGCAATAAGCTTAGTAAATAAAAGAATAGTAAAGCTTTTTCATATCGTTATGAATTAAAGCTCTTAAGGTAAATATAAAGCAAAAAGCTACTCTGCAAAGGCTGGAACTAATAGATGAAAAAAAATACTTGCAAGTTACTTTTAGTTGCGTTACTAATAGTAACGTCTCTCCACACTGTTAAAGCGGGAGGCGTTGTGACACGTCATGGCGCCTCCTTCTTTTTATCTGAGCCGTTAAAGTATCCGGCAGATTTTAAGCATTTTGATTATGTAAATCCAGATGCCCCAAAAGGGGGTGATGTCAGACTTGCTGAGATTGGTACCTATGATAGCTTGAATCCGTTTATTTTAAAGGGCGTTTCGGCTGCAGGGCTCGAGTTGCTTTATGATACATTGCTGGTTAATTCAGCAGATGAGGCTTCTGCAGCATATGGTTTGCTTGCCAAAACAGTGGATATTTCGCTCTCAGGTGAGTGGGTGCGCTTTCATTTGCGGCCAGAGGCGCGCTGGCATGATGGAGTAAAGCTTACAGCAGAGGATGTGGTATTTAGCTTTGAAACGCTCAAAACACTAGGTCATCCATACTATCAAGCGTATTACCGTGATGTTGCTAGCGCAGAAGTTATTGATCAATATACCGTGACATTCACTTTTAGTGATGCGAAGAACCGTGAGTTACCTCTTATTGTTGGGCAATTGCCGATTTTACCAAAGCATTACTATGAAACACATGAGTTTGAAAAAGCAGGGCTTGATTTTCCTTTAGCCAGTGGTCCTTATCGTGTTGCATCAATCGATGCAGGGCGTTCAATTACTTATGCGCGTGTAAAGGATTATTGGGCTAAGGATTTGGCGGTAAATCGAGGGCGCTATAATTACGATACCATACGCTATGATTACTATCGTGATATGACGGTTGCTGTGGAAGCACTCAAGGCAAAGGAATATGACTTCCGAAAAGAAAATATTTCAAAAATGTGGATGACAGCTTACGATATTGAACAAGTTAAAGATGGAAGAATGATAAAAGAGGCATTGCCGGATGGAAAGCCAACGGGTATGCAGAGCTTTGTTTTCAATACGAGGCGTGCGCCATTCGATAACATTAAATTTCGTGAGGCACTGCTTTATGCTTACGATTTTGAATGGGCAAATACTCAGCTCTTTTTTGGAGCGTATTCCAGAAATCGTAGCTTCTTTGGAAATTCTGAATATGAAGCAAAAGGCTTACCAAGTAAGGCTGAGTTGAAGCTTTTAGCGCCATTTAAGCAGCAATTGCCAGAGCGCTTATTTACACAAGAATATAACCCGCCCGTGACTGATGGCACAGGAAGTACACGTGATAATCTTGTGATTGCACGTGATTTGTTAAAAAATGCAGGCTTTTTCTTGCGGGATATGAAGCTTATAAATCCTCAAACAAATCTGCCGATAGAGATTGAATTTTTGTTGGTTTCTCCATCGTTTGAGCGCATCGTTGCCCCGTTTGCTCGTAACTTAAAGAAGTTAGGAATTGAAAGTAGCATTCGTACGGTGGATAGTTCGCAATATATAAAACGCAGAGAAAACTTTGACTTTGACATAATAATTAACTGGTTTTTACAAGGCAGTGCACCCGGAAACGAACAAATTGACTATTGGCATTCATCCAAAGCAAATGTTGAGGGAAGTAAAAACTTGATAGGTATTGAAAATCCGGCGGTGGATGCCATGGTTGAGCATATTCTTACCGCAAAAACAAAAGATGATATGATTGCAGCCGCTAGGGCGTTGGATAGAATCCTTTCGTGGAATTTTTATGTGATACCGCAGTGGTACTCTCGTACGCATAGGCTTATTTATTGGAACAAGTTTGCTCGCCCTTCTGTCACTCCTCCTTACTCCCATGGGTTTATCGATACTTGGTGGGTAAAAAAAGATTAATAGTTTTTTAAGGGTTTTGTGTCACAATTGTAGGTGAAGTGCTAAATATATTGTGGCACGGGAGGAACTGAGTGGAAAAAGGAAAACACAATACAAGCGCGATTCTTAAAGCGTTATTGGTATTAGTTGTGTGCAGCTGTTTAGGTGCAGCCTCGGCCTTTGCGCAAGCTAAAAAAGGCGCAAAAGTGCGTAGTTATGATCCAAGTGACTCTGTACTTTGCCCTGACAATTATAGCTATACACCAGCAAAAGGATGTATTGCTTCGCGCGGTCGTATAAATCAGCTCTCCATGGATGGAAGGTCGCCTATAATTGGACTGGCGCGCTGTATGCCTGAAATTCTAAGCTCTTCAGCACCTGAAACAACATTTATTGGTGATGGCAGCCTCAATGGCGGCCAAATGATTCAGCTTGAAGATGGTAATGTCATCATTGCGAATGTAACAAATACAGACGTGGTATTCCGCCGTTTTGATGTTGATATGCGTGCACAAGGTGCTCTAAAGACACTTGTTTCCGCCAATGAGGGGTTTGATGAGCACAATCAAGTGAATGATGATAATTTAGCGCCTCTACCACAATTTCACATCGCTCCATTAGATGGTGCACGCTGGGTGCTGGTGTTTGCTGCACGCTCTGCGCAGCGCGATGAAGCTTATGTGATGGGTGTAGTAATAAATGGTGATGTACCTGAAGAGCCATCTGTAACTAAAATTGTAGGTACTGAAATCTTCCCCATAAGTTATCAAGGAAAACTGTTTGTCAACTCATCTACACTTGCTGTAAAGGGCATTACAAGTGAAAGTGCATTACAAGTGGCAGGATTCAAAAAAGCTGATGGTACTTTTGATGGTCGCTTTATGGTGGCATGGGTGAGAGAAGATTATCTAAAACCAAGCCAACGTTATAGTATTTTTGGAAAAATATATAATGAATCGATTGCAGAAGCTCCACCTGCAGTGCGCTTTGGTATGGAGCAAGGTACAGAAATAAGGCTAGAGAACACGACGGGAGATCTTGGTTCTACAACTATCATGTTAAGGCCGCTTCGCTCTACTCAGGGAATGGCTCTGGCATATAATGATGCGAATAACTATAGCAATATGTTTGCAGGGGCTACAGAAATTGGAGCAGTTCGGCTTTTTGAAACGGATGGAGACCTTTATAAAACTGGTAATAATGTGGTAGGGGTTGTCGGAAATATTAGAAATATAACGAATATTGAAGAGTTATCATCAGGTACGATTATGGTGCTTCATAAAATCAGTGCAAATTTAACGGATAAAAAAAGAATAAGTGCATCAATCATTAATGCTCTGGTGCCGGCAACACCTACGTTAGTGGATCTTAATGGTGCAGACCCTGGTGTTGCGCAAACAATTATCTCGGTTAAAAATGATATCTATAAGCAAAATATTTCAATGTTACCGGATGATAGGACAAGGATTTATCTTACTTGGGCGGAAGATCTTACGGGAAACCCTGCAGAGATAAGATCAATGATGTTAAAGTATGAGGCGGGCACTCCTGGCTTTAGAAATGTCAGCCAGTGGGTGAGAGTAGACCCAGGTGCTGCAACACATCCGGTTAGGCCAACGCTTGTGTCATTCGATTATGACCCAAATGTTCTTTCGCTGCATATGCAAACACTTACAACTCCTACAGGTTCTGAGCATTATTTTCTTTCAAAATATGATAGAACTTCAGGTGGTTCAGTGTACCGTTACTATAAGGTGCCAGATTGCTGGTAGGCTTTATAGTATTTTACTTTTCATGCTTGCATCTAATATAGCTAGCGGCTAGTTTTCTTCTTGAAAACAAAGAGGAGCAGGTATGGCAAAAATTGTGACATGGAATGTGAATTCAATAAAATCACGTCTTCAACATGTTCTACAATATCTGGATGATGCAAAGCCTGATGTTTTGTTACTTCAAGAGCTGAAATGTACAGAAGACACTTTTCCATTTATGGAGATTGAAGATAGAGGGTATAATGTTGCTGCATATGGCCAGAAGACATATAACGGCGTTGCCATTATTTCCAAACACCCATTAGATGATGTTCAAAAAGGTTTACCCGATAATGAAGAAGATCCACAGGCGCGCTATATTGAGGCAGTGGTGTGTGTAGGTAAAGAGGCTTACCGCGTGGCATCTGTCTATGTTCCTAATGGGCAATCGCCTACCTCTGATAAATTCCCCTACAAGTTAGGATTTTTAGATAAGCTGGAAGCGCATATCGCCACACTACTAAAATATGAAGAAAAAATCATTGTAGGCGGGGATTATAACATAGCTCCTCAATCACAAGATGTTTATGCGCCTAGGCAGTTAGAAGGAACCTGTTGTTTTCATAAAGATGAGCGCGCAAAGTTTCGCAAGCTAATTCATTTAGGTTTAAGTGATGCTTATCGTATTATTCATCCACAGAAGCCAGAGAGTTTTAGTTGGTGGGATTATCGGGGTGGTGGCTGGCAGCGCAATCAAGGGATGCGAATTGATCACCTGTTGCTTTCGCCAGAGGCAGCGGATGCGTTAGAAAATTCAGATATCGATAAAACACCGCGTGGTTGGGAAAAGCCGTCTGACCATACACCAGTATGGGCAGAAATTGCCTGAATGACTGTAATATATAAAAAAGCAAAAAACCTGCTTGCAAAAGCAATTTTATTTCGTATTATGACGCCTCACTTGGTAAGTATCGAGCGGGTGTAGCTCAGGGGTAGAGCACAACCTTGCCAAGGTTGGGGTCGAGAGTTCGAATCTCTTCACCCGCTCCATTATAAATCAAGGGGTTAGTGGAAAATAAAGTTGTTTCATTAATTCCTATCCCCACTCTATCCCCACAAAGTTTCAGTCTAAACTCTGAACCTACAACAAAAAACTGGAGAGTTATTTAAGACTCATGGTTTTGATTTGTT